>JBKJMR010000700.1:0-2583 GCA_046596275.1 Bacteroidia bacterium
ATCGCTGATTTCTCCGGTCCGGGAATTATTCCAGAAGAAGCTTCACGTTATTGCTCAATCTTCGACTGTAATTATTCCAATAATTTTCTTTAATAAGGCATAATTAATCTGACACAAAAAACAAACAACAAACAACTCCCCCCTAAAAAAATGAAAATCGGATTAACTCTTAGCGGCGGCGGTGCACGTGGATTCGCACATCTTGGAATTCTCCAGGCACTTGATGAAATGGGAATTCATGTAGATGCAATTTCGGGAACGAGCGCGGGTGCGGTGGTGGGTGCATTTTATTTTGCAGGGCATAAACCAAAAGACATTTTAAAGCTGATCTCTTCCTACAAGATCTATCATTGGGCGCGGCCGTCATGGAGAAAACCCGGCTTCCTGAATATGGATAAGATCGGAAAATTGTTTTCGATTTATCTTCCAAAAACTTTTGAAGAATTAGACCGGCCATTGATAGTTGCAGTGACGGATATTCTTGAAGGTGAATCTTTATTGATAAATTCCGGAGAGCTTGTGCCGGTAGTTTGCGGATCAGCTTGTCTTCCGATCTTGTTTAATCCAATAAAATTTGACGGGCGTGAATTGGTTGATGGTGGAGTGCTGAATAATTTTCCGGTAGAAGCGCTCGAAGGAAAAACGCAAAAGATCATTGGAGTAAATGTAAATCCGATTATTCGCGGACTGACACATATTCCAATGAAGAACATGGCCGACCGGAATGTGCGGCTGATGTTGCGAAGAGAAGTAGAAGCAAAAAGATCTAAATGCAATGTGTTTATTGAGCCAATGGAAATCGGAAGCTACAATATGATGGATATAGGCGAAGGCGAAAAAATATTTAATATCGGTTATGAGGCTGCAATGAAAATGAAAGTTGAATTGTTGATGTTGAAGTGATCAGCAAATTGATCAATCACCAATGTCTGGTATAATTAAATTTTCCAGGCATTTATTTTCTTGACAGGGCCAACCTTAGCGGGTTTGCCGTTAAGAATTCAACAGGAAAAATCTGCGTGGGTCCTTTGAGCGAAAGAAAACCAGAGAGTTCGGGCGGGCTTTTCTAGCGCGAGCACGGCTTGGTTTTCGCTCGATTTTTCCTGTTGAATTTAGGCAAATCCGCGTCAGATGGCGATTTTTTGCCTGCCTGTAGGCGTGTGAGCAAGAGCTGCGGCAGGCAGGCTTCTTTTTACTAAAAAAAGAAGAAGAGAAAATAACCGGGGACTTGACAAACTCGCTTCAAAAAAATATCCCGGCCATAGTGATTTCAAATCGTAATTCGTTCATCGTACAACTAACTACGCGAAAAAAGCTTCGTTAGATAAATCGTACCTTCACCCCATGGATCTCGTAAGGGAAAAACTCCTCTTTCTCATCTCCACCCCACTCTACGCTTTTTTCATCGGCGGCGAAATGCTATTAAGCTTTTTTCACGACAGGAAATTTTATTCCACAAAAGGAACGCTGATGAATGTCTGGCTGTCCGCATTAAATTTAGGATTCGATATTTTATTACGCGGATTCGTTTTGGTTTTCCTCGCCTGGTTTTTTCAATTCCGTTTTACCGAAATAAATACACCGTGGATCTACTGGACCATTCTTTTATTCACCGAAGATTTTATGTTTTACTGGCTGCACCGCGTCGATCATTATTGCCGTTTGTTCTGGGCCGTTCACGTCACGCATCATTCCTCCGAAGAATTTAATCTCACCGTCGGTTTCCGCTCTTCCGTTTTTCAACCGCTCTATCGTTTCATCTGGTTCATTCCATTGCCGCTGCTCGGCTTCAAAGGTGAAGATGTAATGCTCATGTATGCCATTACACAGATCTACGGCATTCTCATCCACACACAATACTTCAAAAATCTCGGTCCGCTCGAATGGTTTATGTCCACGCCTTCACATCACCGCGTGCATCACGGCTCCAACATAAAATACCTCGACAAAAATCTCGGGATGGTTTTTATTTTCTGGGATAAATTATTCGGCACGTTTCAAAAAGAAGAAGAGAAAGTGGTTTACGGATTAACTACTAATCTTGATCACCCGCATCATCCCGTAAAAACAATTTTTCACGAATGGTTTTCTATCGCAGGTGATTTGAAAAAACGTGCGTCGTTAAAAGCGAAGTTCATGTATGTGTTTGGTCCTCCGGGGTGGAGTCATGATGGTTCGAGGAAGACAGCGCGGCAATTGAGGAAGGAATTGGAGAATTCGAAATTTGATAAGAATTAATTATTTGTTCCTGCCATGTAGGAACGCTTTTCCGCGTTTCCTTCATGGAGGAAGGAATTGGAAGATTTGAAATTTGATAATTCGAAGATTCAGAATTAGTTGGGCATGACCGTGAAGGAACACCCTTCGTGTTTCCTTCACGGTCGGGCTATCCGCTTTTACTCCTCGTCTCGTCAAGAGAAACTAAATAGACAAAAGTTATTTTTTTGACGAGACTGTGGGGTAACCGCTTCTATCCCTCATGCAAAAAAAACAGTTTGTTCGAGTCCCGATCTGCATCGGGAAGAACCTCTTGTGCTGATAAATTCTAATGGTGCAGCATTGGCCTCAACCATAGTTATCCCT
>JBKJMR010000711.1:0-2747 GCA_046596275.1 Bacteroidia bacterium
GGCAAAATGCATAATGCCGGTTGCAAAAAATTCAAGGTTGCTTATTGCACGCGGAATATCAATCATGCGCGCAAGATTTACCGGCTTGCCATTGTCTTTCGATTCAGCGAGCACAAACTGATCCATATCGCGTTCGATGAGTGAAGCAATTTTCATTAGCAACTTTGCGCGCTGTTCGGCCGGCGTAACAGACCATTTCGGAAACGCCGCTTTTGCCGCATCAACAGCAGGCTGAATATCGTCGATAGTAGAATCGGGAATAAGGGAATACACTTTACCTGTTGCAGGCTGAAAATTATCGATGTATTTACCTGATTTTGGTTCAACGAGCTGACCGTTGATATAATTGAGGAGCTTTTCCATTATTGTTACAGATTAGGAAACAAAGTTAATCGCTGCGCACCAGAATCCGTTCTTTAAAAGGACACAATTACCAATCTTTCAATTGCACATCCTTGTGCGGAAAAGCTACATTAGTATCATGAAAAATATTCTTCTTCTGTTTTTCGGCCTGATAATTATCACTTCATTATCAGCCCAGTCTCAAAAAGTTTCTATCATGACTGTCAGAGAACCGCTTCCTGGTGCCTGCGATTCTACCCGTGTTTTTGGCTTTTACAATAAATATGAAGGCCAGCTTCAGGCAGTGCCCCCAATGACGCTCGCCGAAATACAGCTGAAGCTAACGAATGAAGTTCAGTTTCTCAAAAGTCATCCAAAATACACGGGTTCGGTCATTGTAGAATGTGTTATCAATTGTAAAGGTGAATTAATTCTCTGCAAAACATTAAGAAGAGGTGGAACATCAGAATTAAGACAGGAGGTTATTGCTGTTTTCAAAACTTTAAAAACATGGACGCCTGGCAGACTCAATGGCGAAGTAACTGATTGTGTTGAGGATTTTCGTGTCGAAATTAAAAATGGTGTAGTTAGCGTAAGTTCAAGAAATGATTATTGATGGTGCATATATTCAAGGAATTTTTATAAAAAAGTCAACGCGCTCCTAATGATTCTTAAGTATCTTTATAGGAAGATTTATAAGTATAAAATGCGCCTTTACAAATTTTTGATTTTTATTATTTGCTGTTCGATGTTTGCAGCTTGCTCTTCTGAACCTGAGCTTAAAAAAGATATTGTTAGCCAATTTTCCGGAGCGTTGCCGAAGATCATACTGCATGACGAAGGAATTTTTCATGGCATTATGCTTGGAATGACGCTGGAGGAAGTGAAGAAAAATATTCCTGCGACTGATAGCATGAGCAACCTGGAAGAAAATAAATATCTCTTCGAAGGAAAACTTTCTGCCAGTAAAGAATACAGCTACGAATGCACTTTTGATTCGAAAGGATTAAATGATCTTACGCTGGATATTTATCTGAAGGATGAAAAAAATGCTGATTCGCTGTACACGGATTTCAGCAATTACTTCAGCAAAAGATATGGAATGCCTGTGCTGGAAGAAGGTGTAACTACCTGGACAACGAATGAAGGAAAACGTCCTGCGAAAATTATCCTGGAGAAAGAAGAAGATTATCAATACGGAAAGCTGACGATTACTTTTTTTGATAAAAGCTTCGATTCTCCTTCTATGGATCTGTCGGACACGCTGATCCTGCCCTGATTGTTTTTGTCGATAGCTGTAAGGCCTTTATCTCCTGTTACTTACCCATCATCAAGCTTCATTGCTAAATCAGCGCGAATGCTTAATTTTAGCTTTCTATGGAACGCTCCCAATCCGGTATTTTACTCGAAGTCCGGAACCTTGTCACAGAATTCAGGACAGAAAATGAAACGGTTAAGGCTGTAAATGATATTTCGTTTACGATCCGCGCCGGTGAAACTATTGGCATTGTCGGCGAATCGGGTTCAGGAAAATCAGTTACTGCATTATCAGCAATGCGATTGATCCCGAATCCTCCGGGTGAAATTACAGGCGGAGAAATTCTTTATCATACAAGAGATAACGGCCAGGTCGATTTAGCGAAGCTTACTGAAAAAGAAATGCGCGCTTATCGTGGCAATGAAATTGCGATGATCTTCCAGGAGCCGATGACTTCGCTCAACCCGGTGTATACGTGCGGCGATCAAGTAATGGAAGCGATCCTGCAGCACAAGAAATTTTCCGGCATTCCGAAATGGAAAGACCGTATGCAAAAAGGAACCCGCAGCTTTGCTCAAATTTTATTGTGGGCGAGCGTGCTTCTTTGTTTGTTTACCGGAACCATCGGTTTAATTGCAGGACCAGCTTATATCCTTGCTTACCTGCTGCTGAAAAAATTTAGCCCCACTTCATTTTTTACTTCACGCGAAAAAATTGCGCGCGGACAAACTTTAAAATTATTCGAGCAGGTTCAGCTTCCTGATCCGGATCGTATTTTTAATGCTTACCCGCATCAAATTTCCGGCGGACAAAAACAACGCGTGATGATTGCGATGGCGATGTCGTGCAATCCACAATTGCTGATTGCTGATGAGCCGACCACTGCGCTAGATGTAACGGTGCAGAAAACGATTCTCGAAGTGATGAAGGATCTGCAGGCGGAGCATAATATGAGCATCATGTTCATCACGCACGATCTTGGTGTTATTGCAGAGCTTGCTGATCGTGTTGTAGTGATGTACAAAGGGAAAATTGTGGAGCAGGGAACGGTGCTTGAAATATTTTCGAATCCGCAACATCCGTACACGAAAAGTTTGCTTGCTTGTCGCCCACCGCTTAACCGCCGTTTGCATAAGCTTCCAACCGT
>JBKJMR010000004.1:0-4606 GCA_046596275.1 Bacteroidia bacterium
TCCACCTGCTCATGCGAACCTTTCCACGACTCGATCGTCTGCTCTAAAATACGATGCTGATCGTGCATGTCCTGGTCCTGCATATTCAGCAGCACCGCTTTCATCTGCGACAATTTAAATTTCTTTCCCTGCGGACCACCGAACTGGTCGGCGTAACCATCGGTGAATAAATAAATCGTGTCGCCGGTTTGAAGCTGGATAACGTGGTTGGTGTATTTTTTTGTTTTGTCTTCGGCATACACACCGATTGAAATTTTATCCGCTTTGAATTCGGTGAACTGTTTTCCACGGAACATGTACATCGGGTTGTAGGCACCGGCATATTGCATTTCCAATGTATCCGGATCAATTGTTGCGAGCGCGATGTCGACGCCGTCACGCACTTTCACTTCATCAATTGTATGACGCATTTTATCGCTCATCACTTCATTCAAACGATCGAGCAATTGTGCCGGTGTTTCATTTTCATGTCCGTCGAGCAAATGGAGGATCATGTCATTGGTCATAATGCTCATGAACGCGCCGGGAACGCCGTGGCCGGTACAATCCACTGCCGCGATAAGCACTTTGCGTGTATTGCCTATTTTAAATGTGCGTGAGAAATAAAAATCTCCGCTGACAATATCTTTCGGTTTGTAAAGCGTAAAAGATTCCGGCAATGTTTTTCGCATCTCGCGGCTTGGCAACATCATCGTGTCTTGCAGACGTTTTGCGTAACGGATACTGTCGGTGATCTCCTTATTTTTTTCTGCCAGCTCTTCGTTTTTTAATGCCAGCTCGAGCGTACGTTCATCTACTTTCTGCTCAAGAATTTTCTTCTGCTTTTTCAAACTGCGTGTGCGCATCTTGTCAAATCCGTAGATGCAGAAAATTACAAACAGCGCCATCAGTCCATAGAATGTTGCGGTTTGCCAGAACGGCGGACGAATAAATAATTTATACTTCACCGGTTCTTTATTCCACTTTCCATCGTTGTTCGAAGCGCGAACCATAAATGTGTATTCGCCGGGAGGAAGATTGGAATATACTGCCTGATTGTAATGTGTCGGAACGGGCGACCAATCGCTGTCAAATCCTTCGAGCTTGTATTGATATTTTACTTTCTCAGGATTAGTTAAGCTGATGCCGACAAAACCGAAAGTCAAATGATTCTGATCGTAAGAAAATTTTCCTTCAGAAGGAAAATCCGCTTCACGCATAAATATTTTTAATCCGTTGATCGCAGTGAACGGTTCCATTTCATTGCGCTGATCTTCATTCGGATCAAATTTCACCGCGCCCATGATCGTGCCGAACCATAAGCTGCCGTCTTTAGAAATTGAAACTGCATTCGGATTTACCTCCACACCTAAAAAACCTTCCGTTCTTCCGTAATGTGAGAAGCTGCTGTCTTTCGGATTGAATTTATCAAGTCCTCTTCCATTTCCAACCCAGGTATTTCCATCCTTATCACAAATAATTGCATAAGGCGAATCAGTTGTCATCCCGTTTTTGCTGGTGTAATTTTTGAATGTGCGTCCATCATATTTATACAATCCTCCGCCATACGCGCCGAGCCAGATGTTGTGCTCTTTGTCTTCATTGATGCAAAGAATAAAACGGTGAACGATTCCGCTTGATTCATCATACTTCGTAAAACTTTTTCCATCGTACACAGAAAGATATCCGCCCAACGCACCGAACCACAAATTGCCACGACTATCACGAAAAATACGATACACGTTATTTCCGCCCAAACCATCTTCCATCGTGTAATTGCGAAACGTTTGTGTAGCCACATCAAACCTGGAAACACCTTCTTTTGTTCCGATCCAGACATTTCCTTTCTGATCGGAGTTGATTGCATAAACAACATCGCCTGCTAATCCATCTTTGGTGCTGAATGTTTCGAATCGCGAAGCTCCCGGTAAAAGACGGCTTACACCACCGAAACCTGTTCCAACCCAAAGTGTATGCGCATCATCCTCATAAACAGACAAGATCACATCACTTCCCAAACCGTCTGCAACAGTATAATTTTTTATTGTAAATCTTTTTTCTCCTGTGCCCGGTATGGAATAGTAAGTTAATCGCGATAATCCCTGGTTGGTTCCGAGCCACACTGTTCCTTCGTGATCAACGCAAGTCGCCCATACGATATCATTGATCAATCCATCCTGCTTATCGAATAATTGAAAACGTTCGCCGCGGTATTGATTCAAACCCACATCAGTTCCGATCCAGATATTTCCTTCGCGGTCTTCGATGATGGTGTGAACATTAAAATAATTTAATCCCTGCCGCGTATTGTAATTTTTCAGCACGGCATTATCCAATGCAGTTAAACGATTTGAAGTTTTAGCAGGAACAATTTTTGTTGCACCACCACCAATTGTTCCAACCCAAATATTGCCGCGCGAATCCTGGCAGATCGTTTCCACAAAATCAGAACCGAGTCCTTCGGTAAAACCAAAGATTCGCATCGAAGGAAGCAACGTCGGCGCATTGCGATTTACAAATCCGGTTGGAAGCTGCAACACAATCACACCTTTATCGCCTGTGCCGATCCACATTTCTGTTCCGTCATTCGTCAATTCAAATGAAGTAACAGCATCGCTTGGAAATCCGCGTGCAGCATTCAGATCAACGAAGGATGCAGGTGAGCTGATATCGCCTTTCGTATCACAAATGGTAATTCCATGATCAGTGGCAATCCACATATTACCATTCTTATCCAATTTGAGATCGTAAATATTCGAGCTCGCAATTCCGTCTTTTGCATTGAGCGCAAACATTTTGTTTTTCGCCGGATCATAAATAAAAATTCCGGAACCTTCCGTCGCGATCCAGAAAAATCCCTGCTGATCTTCAGTGATTGCAGTAACAGTTCTGAAACGTGTGTATTCTTCGAGATTAAGACTTTCGAATTTTTTTGTTTTGGAATTGTAGCGGCTTACTCCACCGGCCCAGTGACCAAACCAGATATCACCTTTCGAATCTTTATATGAAACGGTGATCCAGTCTTCAGCGAGGCCATTCTTCTTTGAAAAATTATCGAATGTAATTCCGTTAAAGCGCGAAAGTCCGGCAAGCGTTCCGATCCAGAGATTTCCTTCGTTATCCTGCACGAGCGTTTGCACCTGCGATTGCGCGAGGCCTTGCTCAATGCCGTAAGTAATAAAGCTCGAAGTTTGCGCAGGGAGAAACGTCGCGCAGGCAACCAGCAAGGGAGTAATTAAAAAAATCGCCGTTTTCTTAATTGCGTTTGTGCCTGAAAATTTCAGCATCATAAGTTTTTTGATCAATTTCCACACCGTCGTGGTAATAGTACCTGCTGCCCCACAAATATTCATCTACATTGAAAATCGTTTGCATTCCACCGGGCCACGAAATAACAGTGGTGTGTGTTTCGGTTAAAAAACTTTCTTCTGTCGTCACCACTACATTCGGAGACGGCGCATAATTTAAATCCTGCGAAGCGGCCACCGGCCTCATGCTTGTCGCGCGATCATTGCGTTCAATCTTCGCTGCTGTTTCCACCAGCATTTTTAATTGTTCTTCCTTCAGGCGTTTATTTGCAAGCGTTTGTTTCTGGCGCTCTTTCATTTTTTCCATCAGGAAATCATTCTCCGCTTTTACCAGCGCTTCCTTGCGTAAAGTCTGAACCACAGAATTAGATTCTGCATCACCTTTCATCTTATTATACTTCTGCAAATTATTCCGGCGTTCACTTTCTGCCACCAGCTTCAGCAAATTGTTTTCATAATTCGCACGGATGTTTTTATTCTGCTTTTCATTTTCCAGCCTTGCCTGCTTTTCACGCTCCAGCTTTATCGCATCCGTTTCCATTGATGCATCAACAGGTGTTTCTGTTTCTACCGGGTTTTTATTCGTCGGCGGAACAGAAATATTTTTCTTCCTTTCCTCTTCCGCTTTGCGACGGTCTTCCTCCTCTTTCGCCAGTCGCTGACGTTCTAAATCATCTTTGCGTAATTTGTCTTCTGCAGCAAGTCTTGCCTTTTCGTCCGCTTCTTTTCTAGCAAGCTCATCACGTTTACGCTGCTGCTCGTCACCCGGATTTTTAAATATTTCATCCACAAACTTGTACGTCGGATCATCATAAAAACCTTTGTTACCGTCGAAGATGATTTTGATAAAAGGTTTCTGGGCAAATAATTCCGTTTTTACTTTCGGATCACCCGCAACGAAAAAAGGAATTTCAGCAGCGTAATCAGGATACACCCACGCTTTTTCCGGTGGCGTATGCAAGTCCATCATCATGTACATATCCACGCAGCCGGGAGCAGAAAAATTAATGCGGTAATTGTGATTGATGTCAATCGTAAATTTAAACTTCCCGTTTTTCCCGGTGGTGAGGTTAAAAATTTGTTTGCCATCCATAAGCACGGTTACAGTTGCACCCGCAAGTGGCGCACCGCCTTTGGTGGCAGTCCCGAAAAAACGCATATCACCCTGCGCTTTCATCGCCATTCCTGCAAAAAGAAAAATCGCAAGCAACAGCACACGATAAAACCGCACGCCAACTTTCGATTGCTGAGCAGGAATTTCTTGCGTAAATAGAACTGGTTTTGCGGAGGACATCGGAGCACTAAAGTTAGACTATTTC
>JBKJMR010000041.1:0-8119 GCA_046596275.1 Bacteroidia bacterium
GTAATATTGAAGTAGCTCAAAAAATTTATAATGACCTCCTTAAAGATCGACTTACATAAAATACGGCAGGAACAATTGAAGCCGATATTCGATGAGCTTGAAAAAGCATTCATCAAAATCGGTATTGACTTCTATTTGATCGGCGCAGTTGCCAGGGATATTTGGATTACCGGTGTTCATAGTGGAAAAGCAAGCCGCATAACAAGAGATGTTGATTTTGCTGTGTTGATTCCTGAAAAAGAAGGCTACAGTAAATTGCGTAAGCTTTTAATAGATACAGGGCATTTCGTGGAAGTAAAGGAAAACGCTTTTGCCCTTTCGTATGAGGGAATAACTGTTGATCTATTGCCTTTTGGAAAAGAAATTGAGGAGGCGGGAGTTGTATCAATAGAAGGAAAAGGACTAACCACAATTTCTGTAGATGGATTTGCGGAAGTTTTAGAAGAAGCAACCGCGAGTATTGAATTCGAACAAGGAAATCGCTTTAAAGTTTGTACGCTTCCGGGAATGGTAGTTCTGAAGCTTATTGCTTATGATGATCGTCCTGAAATGCGAACAAAAGACATTCGGGATATTGGGAACATCATAGAAAGCTATCATAATTTCGTGCATGAAGAGATCCTGGATAAGCATTTTGATTTACTTGATGCGGAGCCTTATGATCGACTGGTAATTGCAGCGCGTGTGCTTGGACGGGAAATGCGTCCAGTCCTGGAACGAAATGAAAAATTGAAAAGCCGGGTCAAGAAGATTTTAGAAGCAGCTTTTGTTGATCCGGAGAATAGCAAGATCGGCATGTTGATGCTTTCTGACGAGATAACTTCGTTAACTCAGGCTGTAAGTCTTGTGGAAGGAATGTTGAAGGGGATTGGTGACGCGCCCCTGTAAATTCTTTGCCTGTGAATCGGGAGCAAGATTTTGTTATCCTTCGTCGAGAAAGCTTCATTATCCAAGTCATGTGCCTTATTTTGGATAGTATAGGAATTTTAGACGGAATAGCTTAAGAAGCATTTTGGCATAAAATAGTCACTAAATCAAGGTGTTACAAGTTATTCGCACAAAAAGTCTGGCTGGTCTTCCGTGCCTAAAAACCATATGTAAAGCCGTATGTATAATGAAACAAGGCTTCCTGATTATCTCAGAAAGCCTTGTTTTTGAATGAATTATGAACTTAAGTTCATTTAATTCCGTGGTCATGTAGGGATTCGAACCCCAAACCTTCGCATCCGTAGTGCGATGCTCTATCCAGTTGAGCTACATAACCGATTCAGGGTGCAAAGATAATTCTTCCTTTGAAATGGAGATCAGAAATTTAGAAATTAAGTGAAAAAGGAGAATAAAATCGATTAGGCTGTTTTAAATGAGCTATTAATGGATTTAATTATCACATTAAACATCCTACTTTCGCGGCATGAAATCCCAACTTTCCCTCCTTATTTTCCTTTTCAGCATTTCTCTTTCTGCGCAACACCTCAACTTTCATCCTGCTTTGAGCATTAATGGTTACCTCGAAACTTATTATTGCTACGATATAAATGAACCAACTGATAATAATCGTCCCGGTTTTATTTATTCGCATAATCGTCACAATGAATTCAACCTGAATTTAGGTTTCATCCGAGCATCGTTGACCGATAGTAATTATCGTGCAAATCTTGCATTGATGGCCGGCACTTATTCGACTGCGAACCTTGCTGCTGAGCCTGCAGGATTAAAAAATATTTTCGAAGCGAATGCAGGTATTCGTCTTTCACGTAAGCGCACGTTATGGCTCGACATGGGTATTTTTTCTTCGCATATTGGTTGTGAAAGTGCAATTGGAAAAGATTGCTGGACGCTCACGAGAAGTCTCATGGCAGAAACAACGCCTTATTTTGAATCGGGCGCAAAGCTGAGCTATACTTCTGCAAATGAAAAATGGAATTTTACCGCATTGATCTTAAATGGCTGGCAACGCATTCAGCGTGTTTCCGGTAATTCACTTCCTTCTTTTGGTACACAAATACTTTTTAAGCCGTCTGGTAAGCTTACATTAAACAGCAGCACATTCGCAGGAACAGATAAAGCTGATACGCTTCGCACAATGCGTTATTTCCATGATTTGTATGCGATCTTCCAGGCAACGGAACGCTTTGGAATTATTGCTGGTGTTGATATTGGTTTTGAACAGAAAGCAAAAGGCAGCATCGGTTATAATAATTGGATCAATACAACATTAATTGCAAGGATGACTTTAAGTAAAAAAACAAACCTGGCGGTGCGCGGCGAATATCATCGTGATATGAATGGTATTATTGCTGCTACGTCAAATGGGCTTGATGTATTCGGTTACTCTGTAAATTTCGATTATGCCATAACCGGAAATATTCTCTGGAGAATTGAAGCGCGTGGATGGAATAATAAGAATGAAATATTTATGCGGAATAATTTATCAGTGAAGGATGATTATTTTTTCACCACTTCAATCGCAATTTCATTTTAAGCTCAATACATAAATAAGCGTCCACTCACTTTTCCCTGGTTCAATTCAATTCCCGGTGCCGGTATCTTTAAAAATCCAAAAGTTTCAAAAACAGTTTTCAAAAAATGCGAATGCGTTGGAATTTTCGTAAGGTCAATATCCAACGACAAATAATATTGACGATAACGATTTAATGTAATAGCATTTCCTGCAGCATTCGTCATTGATGGATTTTCATGACCGCCCGTCATTCCATTCGCGCCGTAGCCGAAAGCGAGATTTATATATTTCGGAAACCTCGTTTCATCTTTAAGGAAGGAAGCTATGTTTACAGATGCCCAATAGGTTTGACCGTTATAATCTTTAAGGATTTGCTCGTGCCATTTTGTTCCTAATAATTCCGGACGGTAAGCAGCGTAATTACTTTTCCGAAAACTATATTTAAAGCTGATCCGCTGCTCGCGCCATAAAAATTCCTGCCCGATTAAAAATCCGCAACCAATTGCATTTGCTGAAATATCACCACCGGAAAATCCCCATTCGGATGAATAGCCATCCAGCATTTCTATTGCGCCCTGGTAAACAAAACCTGTAAGTCCGCCAAACCAAATCGCTTTTGTTCTGCTCACGCCGCTCCATTCCAGCAAACGAATTCCATAGCGGCCAACAGTGTAAGCAGTCACAATATGTCCTGCCTTATCCATTTGTTCCCATTCCCCATTATCATTAAAAAAGTGGAAAGTAGTATGCGGATAATCTTTATACCAAACCTGGCTCAGCGCAATTAATGATCCTGCTGCTAATGTTGTTTCTGTTCCCACAACAAGCGCAGTTCTTTTTTTATCAAAACGAAAAGCAGGTTGAAAAAATTTGGGATGCGGATCCATTCCATCTTGCGGCGGTTCTTTTTCAAGCTGCGCAAAACAAAATGCAGGAAGTAAAACCAGCGCGAATAAAAAGCGGGATCGCATATGTAAATATACGTAAAGAACAAGGTGCGAAGCTCGTCCCGTTGAGTCGCCGGAATTTCACTTCGCACCTTTCACCACAAACACATCGATTAAAGCAATTGTTTAGTGCGCAATTGTCAATCGGCGCGTAACACTTAGTTCTCCCGATGTAAGTGTTAAGAAGTATACTCCTGGAGGAAGTGATGCTGTTTCCACTTGCAATGAATAATCACCTGCAATCATTTGGTCATTGTTATTTACAACTTGTACAAGCTTGCCTGTCATGTCGTAAATGTTCAATGTAACAGCAGAATTTTCAGCAAGTGTAAATTTCACTGTTGTGCTTTCATTAGAAGGATTCGGAAACAAGTTCACCGAATTTGCAAGAAATGTATTTGCCTCAATTCCATTTGCACTTGGAGTAAAGTTGATATTTCCTGAGAACAAACCGGCATTATTATTTTCATCCGATTCCGAAATATCGCTGCCTGAATCTACCCAAACACCCAGACTATAAGTGCCGGCAGGAACATTTGGATTTGAATTAATGTCGATATCCCAGTTCGTAAAAGAATACGAGCCGTACCCGGAAATGCTGCTCACGCTTTGTGTTCCGATAATGTAAACAGTTTGCGAAGAGCTTTCATACAAATAAATAGAAACATCAAAGAAGCTTGCTGATGATCCGTCATTTTCAACGCAATCTACTGCGATGTCGTTGATAATTCCGTCGGCAGCAGGAGGATTGTAAGAATAATTAATTCCCGGTGCTAGATCTGTTGCATTCAAATTCATTCCGATGCAAACAAGCGCTGATAAAAAGAGTAATTTGGTTTTCATATTAATTGGTTTTAGGTTTAGTTGATTTGAATGCAAAGTTTGCACGAACCGCGCCGTTAATTTTTAATGGTGGTCGCGCAAATGGTCAACTAAAACTATTACTCACTTTTTTTATCGCCCTGATTCGCCCTGTTTTCAGCACTTTGGAAGAATTTTAGTGTGACTTCACAAACTTGCAGATGTGCAGCAGCGGCTAAGAACTAACAACTATATTTGCCCCACTTATGCTTACAGAAAAGAAATATTCCGGAAAGATCAGCCTGCTTGTAATCGTTGCTGCCCTCGGATATTTTGTAGATATCTACGACCTTCTTCTCTTCGGAATTGTTCGTGTGCCAAGTCTTGAAGGCATTGGTGTAACAGAGCTAGCCGAACAAACACGCGTTGGCACACTTTTGCTCAACTGGCAAATGGGAGGAATGCTGCTCGGAGGAATTTTCTGGGGAATGCTCGGAGATAAAAAAGGACGACTTGCAGTATTATTCGGTTCCATCATTCTTTACTCATTGGCCAATATTGCAAACGGAACATTGGGAATGGTTTCAAAAGAAGTCGGAACAGAAAATACGATCTGGATTTATGCTGTGCTTCGTTTAATAGCTGGTTTCGGTTTAGCAGGAGAACTAGGTGCAGGAATTACACTGGTAAGCGAATCGATGTCAAAAGAAAATCGCGGGTGGGGAACAATGATCGTTGCAACCGTTGGTGTGTTCGGAGCAGTGGTTGCTGCGTTGGTTGCCAAATTTGTGGATTGGGATGTATGCTATTATATCGGTGGTGCAATGGGCTTGCTTTTGTTGCTGCTACGAATCGGTGTTTATGAATCCGGTTTATTTATGAGTGTAAAACAAACTAATGTTTCAAAAGGAAATATTATTCAGCTCTTCAGCTCATGGAAAATGTTTGCAAAATATTTCAGCATTATTTTTATCGCTGTTCCTGTTTGGTATGTGATGTCTATTTACATTTTGCTTTGCGATAGCATGGGCAGGGCAATGGGAATGGCGGAAAGTGAGCTTCCAACGCCTGCGAATTCAATCATGTTTGCTTACATCGGCATTACAATAGGTGATGTAGCAAGCGGATTAATAAGCCAATTGTTACGAAGCAGGAAAAAATCATTGCTCATATTTTTGCTGCTAACGATTGTAGCTATTATTCTTTATTACACTGTTGGCTCACAATCGCGGGTTGCTTTTTATACTGTGGCTACGTTCGTTGGTTTTGCAACAGGATATTGGGCTGTTTTTATTACAACTGCTGCAGAATCATTCGGAACAAATATTCGCGCAACAGTAACAACTACAGCGCCGAATTTTGTGCGTGGAGCAGTTATTCCAATGACACTTTTATTCGGATTATTCCAATCATTTTTTCTTAATAGTGGGGAAACTATTGGACAAAGCAGGATTAGCGGCGCAATTGCAGTTGGTGTAATTGTCATGATTCTCGCCTTCCTGTCATGGTATAACCTCAAAGAGACATTTGGCAAAGATCTTGATTATACAGAAGGAGCAGAAAACCAATTACCATGAGCGGAAAAACAGTAGTCTTCGGAGCAACAGAAAATACATCACGCTACAGCAATATGGCGGTGAAATCATTATTGCGCCATGGAAAAGAAGTGGCAGCTGTCGGACTAAAAGCCGGCGAGATCGAAGGCGTAAAAATTCAAACCGGTTCGCCTAAGATTGAAAATGTCGATACGATCACCATGTACATCGGCGCAAAAAATCAGCCACCGTTATACGATTATATTTTGTCGTTAAAACCAAAACGCATCATCTTCAATCCCGGTGCGGAAAACGATGAGCTTGAAAAACTGGCAGAAGAGAAGGGGATAGAAGTAGTTGAAGCGTGTACGCTGGTTATGCTGAGCGTCGGTAATTATTGAGTTGGGAACGAATTACGAATCAAAACGAATGTACGAATGTCGATGGAAATCTAAATTCAAGGATTCGTACATTCGTTTTGATTCGTAATTCGTTCCCCCATAATCTCAATCATTTTAATGGTTCAAACTGTATTGCAAAATGATGCCCCGTAATATTGAATTTCTTCCTTAAATAAAATCGGTGCGCATCAAATCGTTGAACTCCTGAATCAAGGTGAAAGGAAGAACAACCTTCATTTTTTGCAAGCTCCAATAGCCAGTCGAGCAATTTTCCTCCATAACCTTCACTGCGATGCGTTTCCATTGTGCTCAGGTCGTCGAGATAAATGCTTTTACCGCGGTGAAACATTTCTACAAAACGAAATCCGCCAACCACAGGAATTTTTCCATCATCCGTTTTTACATACGCCAATTGAAATCCGTCTTGCATCATCCTGCGCACACGTGATACAAAAGTATCCGCTGCTAAAAAAGGACGAAGCTCGTGCATAGCAGGAAAACACGCCTGGATTTCTTCATCAGTAGTTGCCAGTAAAATTGTCATAATGTTTCGTTTAATAGAAAGTTTAAAATTGTTACCTGTAAAAGAACAACTATTTACCGGTTATAGAACTAAACGTACGCTAAAATCAGGAATTCACCTTCTCTATAATCAATGCATTTCCCTATCATAACCGCAGTTACTAAACCGCTTTCTTTTAGTAAATTTGTCTTCGCTTTTCTGAAAATAAATTCCTTTTACATGATCAATTTCATTACCGGTTTTAGAAAGTTCATATTTTCCATTCTTGCACTGATTTGCTTTCAATCCGCATTTGCCCAGGATTATCCTGCCTTCAGCATTACCGCTTATACACCTGCGTCAAAAGGATATTATTTTATTGTTCCGATAAAGTTTGCTGCTGCCTCAAATCCAACGCACATGGTTCTCGATAGCCTGGGACGCGTAGTTTATTTTAAAGAATTTGTCGGTGTATCCGCTTCTGATTTTAAAATTCTGCAGAACGGATTAATGTGCTACGCTTCAGTGAATAAATATTATCTCATGGACAGCAGCTTCACCATCGTGGATTCAGTTCGTTGTCAAAATGGAATCGGAACTGATACACACGATATGCAAATACTGCCAAACGGAAATTTCCTGATGCTCGGTTTTGAATATGTAACAATGGATCTTTCATCCTATCATTATTTCGGGCCGAATAACAATCTTCCGGGTAATACAAATGCAAATGTCCGCAGTGTTGTTGTGCAGGAATTAGATCCCGCCCGCAATGTTGTTTTTGAATGGCACGCGGCAGATCATTTTGCATTTGCTGATGTTGATCCGCGTTTTCTTCAAGGACCTTTAAATGTAGATTGGACGCATACCAATTCCGTTGAAATGGATACAGATGGAAATATTCTCATTTCTTCCCGTCACTTTAATGAAGTCACAAAGATCAGCCGAACCGACAGCAGCGTCATCTGGCGTATGGGAGGTAATGCAAACCAGTTTACATTCATCAACGATACATTTCCTTTTGTTGGTCAGCATGACGCACGCAGAATTGCAAACGGAAATTTCACCTTGAACGATAACGGCCACGCAAACAGTCCTGATCATTATGCTGCAGCGAAAGAATATATTCTTGATGAAAATTTACTTACTGCTACGCTGGTTTGGGATTATGTGGAAGATACTGCTTCGTATAGTGTCGCACTTGGAAATGTTCAGCGTCTTGCCAATGGAAATACCGTAGTTGATTATGGGAATACGCCGAACAAAAACCTGATGTTTAATGTTGTTGATCCGCTCGGGAATAAAGTTTTTGAAGTGACTTTTGCAGATACATTGCGGAGCTACCGCGCATTTAATTATCAGACATTACCATGGTCTTTTGTGCGACCGCAGATCGGATGTTACATGATCGGGCAGCAATTATTTCTTGATGCAGGCAATCACAGCAGCTATCTCTGGTCGACAGGTGATAC
>JBKJMR010000109.1:0-5423 GCA_046596275.1 Bacteroidia bacterium
CATCCAAACGGCGGTTGTACTCCATCATTGCGACTTTCAAATCCGCAACAGGTTCTTGATAATTCCAGCGTCTATTCCAATATCAGCACGGCAATTCCCAATGGAATCAGCGACAATGATTTATATAGTGTTGCATTCACACTGCTTCCAAATCCGGGTAATGGAAATATCCTAGTAAACATTTCACTCGTCGAGGCACAGGAAGTCCGCGTGATCGTTTATGATAATCTTGGACGGAATGTTTATTCAAAGAATGAAAATGCAAGTGCAGGAGCTTATTCTTCTACAATGAATTTATCCTCACTCAGCAGCGGCGTTTATTCTGTACAAGTTGTAACTGCAAATGGATTTGCTGTAAAACAATTGGTGATAGAATAATCTTGAAATTTGATTTGTGAAGCGTTGTTCAGACATACTTCACCTTTTAAACCGCCATCACTCCCTGATGGCGGTTTTTTTTATTTTGACAATAGGAATTTCAGAAATCTAATTTGTAATAAAGCGTGTCCATCGGGTTAGCAGTATAATCCGGTGGCAACTCGTTTTTCTGAATTTCTACAAAACCATTTTTGAGATAAAATTTTTGAGCTGCAATAAACTGGTGCATCGTTCCAAGATAAATCCGTTTAACAGAATTTTCATATGCCCATTCAAAAGCAACTTCCAACAAGGATTTCGCAGTAGGAAAACGATTGCCACGATAAGCAGGATCTACCATCATCCTTTTTACAACAGCATTATGGTCGCCGTATAAAGTCAGGCCTATAGTTCCGATCACTTTATCGTTGTCTAAAGCAACCCAATATTTTTGTCCGGGTAAATTGTAAACATCAGTAAGAACTGTTGAATGACGTGAAGTGATCTGTTCTGCGAATTCGGCCTGGATGCGAATCATCATTTCATCAATGCGTGGTTGAAATGATGGATGATATCCGACAATTTGAATGGCTTCCATGAAATGAATTTACTTTTCGTAAAAATGCATTTCTTTCAAATAATTCCAGACAGGTTCTGTAAAATAATAACGAACGTCTTTTTTATTTTTTATCGCTTCACGTAAAAATGAAGAAGAGATTTCAACCATCGGCGCGTCTGTAAAAGTGACAGAAGGATGTGTTTTTAAATTACCACCAACTTCTCCGGGTCGCGGATAAACGTAAATTTTATAATGCTCTAAAATGAATTCGTAGTTTTTCCATTTGTGAAAAGAACCGAGATTATCGGAACCCATGATCAGCGCAAATTCATGCTGCGGATGTTTGTCTGCAATATGTGCAAGCGTGTTTACCGTGTAGGAAGGTTGAGGAAGCTTGAATTCAATATTGCTCGCTTTCATTTTGGTATGTTCACCAATTGCAAGACGAACCAATTGCAGCCGGTGATTATCATTCAGCAAAGTCTTTTTTTCTTTCAGCGGATTATGCGGGGAGATCACAAACCAGATGCGTTCAAGCTCTGTAAATTCCAGCATATAATTCGCCAGCACCAGGTGACCAATGTGAATAGGATTGAAGGAGCCGAAGAAGAGACCTATTTTCAAAATGGGATTACTGATTACGGATTACCAATTACAGATTTACGATGTGATATGAAATTTCAGTGAGTAATATTTCAGTGACTTACTCCATTTTCGCGAGCCAAAAATTCATTTACTGTTTTCTGCGCTTCGTTCACTGCGCGTTCGAGCTCATCATTTACAAGAACAGTATCAAAACGTGATTCGTAGGAAAGTTCGCTGGCTGCTTTTGCGAGACGCATTTTAATTTTTTCTTCCGGCTCTGTGGCGCGACAACGAAGTCGTTCCTCCAGTGCTTCCATAGATGGAGGACGAACAAAAATAGCAAGCGCTTCTGATCCGAATTTCTTTTTGAGGTTTAATCCGCCTTTTACATCCACATCAAAGATCACATGATGGCCTTTACGCCAGATGCGATCAACTTCATCAAGCAAAGTCCCATACATCTGTCCAGGATAAACTTCTTCCCATTCCACAAACTCATCTTCATTAACGCGTTTGCGAAATTCATCAGCTGAGAAAAAATAATAATCCACACCATGACTTTCATCGCCACGCGGTGCGCGACTGGTAGCAGAAACAGAAAATTCAAGCGTAGGGATTTGAGCCAGCAAGCGATGAACAATCGTAGTTTTCCCCGCCCCGCTCGGAGCTGAAAAAATTATCAATTTACCTTGCTGCGCCATTCAAGATTCAAAATTCAAGATTCAAAATTACCTGTGGGCAAATTTATGACCTTTTTGTTCAGAATGATTCAAATAATTCATTAATCCTTCCAATTCAGAACTTATAACTTCAGCATCTCTTTTTAATGTCTCAAATATCTCTTGATTTATATATTCACAGTCAACACAACGATACAATTGCGACCTGAATTCTCCGCAGGAACCTTTTGAGATGGATAAGAAGCTGATAAATTCTTTATTGCCCCCACGTTCAAATCCTTCTGCAATATTATCCATTACAGACCCTGAAGAAGAGCTCATCTGGTCCTTTAATTTGAAATTATACTGAATTCTTGTCCCGTAAATCAGCGCATCAGCTTGTTTAGCCAAAACTCTCGCTTTCTGCCATACAGGCAAATCCTCAAACCTTTTGTAAGTAGCCATAATTAATAAGAATAAAAAAAATGTAAATATTGAACCTATTGCGTAAACTATATATCTATACTCAATCTTAAATCTTAAATCTGAATTTTGATCCCGATAGCTATTCGGAAGAATCTTGAATCTTGATCCCGATAGCTATCGGAAGAATCTTGAATTTTGAATTTTGAATTTAGTTGAATCGAAGAGTCAAAGCTAATACATTCTACAATACATTTAAAAGCTGCTCTTTTATCTTCTCCAGTTCATCTTTCATCTGAACAACGATCATTTGAATTCCAGCATCATTTGCTTTTGAACCGATCGTATTTATTTCGCGACCGATTTCCTGGGCGATAAATCCGAGCTTTCTTCCGGCGCCGGGCTCTTTCATTGTTGCGATAAAATAATCGAGGTGCGTTTGAAGACGCAATTTCTCTTCGGTAATATCCAGCTTCTCTAAATAATAAATAAGCTCCTGCTCAAAACGATTATTGTCGATCTGATCCGTTGCTGCTGCTTCAGATAAATGTTTTTGCAAACGTTCACGAACAGCGATGGCGCGTAACGGATCAAGCACTGCTACTTCAACGAGCTTTTTAGAAATAATGCCGATACGCTGTGAAAGTTCATGCGCCAAAACACCACCTTCATCTTCACGGAATTTTCCGAATGCAGCAAGGGCAGCAATAAATGCACGGTAAACTTCTTTCCATTCGTCTTCATCCAAATCCTGCTTGTCTTGCTTCAATACATCCGGCATCCGCATGATGAGCGATAAAAAATCTTTTCTGTCGTCACCGAGTGATTCAGCAATCTTTTTCAGCTCATGATAATAAGCGGTAACCAGCGAAGTATTTATTGTAGCAAGCGCAGCTTCAGATGTTCCTTCTACAAAAATGGAAACATCGATCTTTCCACGCTCAGCAGTTTTAGAAAGTTCAGAGCGTACTTCCGATTCTTTTTCGCGGTACACCGAAGGCATGCGAATGTTCAGGTCAAGCTGACGTGAATTGAGTGAACGGATTTCCACCGTTACTTTTTTCTGCGGCAATTCACAAACAGCTTTGCCAAACCCGGTCATTGATTTCATAGGACGCAAAGTTAATGGAAAAAGATGTGCCGATGCGTAGATGTGCGGATGTGCAGATTAAACGCTGCTGAAGATGTAAATACTATGGAAATGTCATCTGCACATCTGCACATCCGCACATCCTTTTTTTAATCTTTCTTATTCTGACTTGCAAGCATTACGCCTGCGAAAATTAAGATTGCGGAAATAATTTTTTGCCAGCTGAGCTCATCTTTTCCCAGCATTAACGCGATTGCTGCAGCCATAACGGGCTGTGTGTAAATGTATGCGCTCACTACTGTCGGACTTAATGCTTTTAACGCAAATACATTCATGAGATAAGCAATGAATGTTACGCCAACGATGACAAATAAAATATCGAAAATAACTCTCCCGTCGAAGGAATTCCATTCTATCGCTGTGACATCGTTAAATCCGAGCGGCACAAGAATGATTACGCCGAAAAGAAAAACCCATTTCAAAATTGTTACAGTATGATATTTTTTCATCAATGGTTTTACGAGCACAAGAAAGGTGCCCCACGAAAGCGCGTTGATGAAAATGAAAAGATTCCCTAATGCGGAACTTGATTTCTCCTCTGAAACCGTATTGCTCAGGATTAATAAAGCCGCGCCGCCGAGTCCGATTAAAATTCCGGCTGCACGTTGCCACGTTATTTTTTCTTTCAGAATTATGTTTCCAAGAATAAGCACGAGCAATGGAGAAGTGATCATGATGATCGCGCCGCTGATAGGCGAGGTGAGACTCATGCCGTGAATAAAAAAAGATTGGTTAATTGAAACGCCGCAGAGAGAAAGAAGCGCGAGCTTGCCAATATCTTTTCGCTCCACTTTTTCGCGGATAAAAATTCCGGTGAGCCAGAGCAATGGTGTTGCACCAATTACACGCAATGCAACAAAACCCGCAGGCGCAATATGTAGAGGAGTAACTTCTTTAATGATGGTAAATCCCGCCGCATAGATCACCATCGAAAGAAAAAGGCAAATATGTGCAGCCAATGTTTTATTCACAGAACAAAAGTAGGTAATTAAGGTATTTAAGGTAATTGAGGGAGTAGGTTAATTAAGTGATTAGGGTAATGCGTCCGTAATTACCCGGTTGCCCCAATTCCCTTAATTCCCCATTTATTTAATTTCCTCTTTCATTGCGGATACATTCGCTTTTGAATTACCGATATAAATTTTATTTCCATTGATTACGACAGGGCGTTTGAGAAAGGTGTATTCTTCTAAAATATATTTCCGGTAATCTTTTTCTGTGAGCTTCATTTCATTTAAACCCATCGCGCGGTATTTTAAAGCGATGCGGCTGAATAATTGTTCGTAGCCGCCCGCCATTTTCGCCATTTCATCAATCTGGGCCGGAGTTATTTTTTCTGTTTTGATGTCCTGCATTTCGAAAGCTTTCTTTTCAAGATTGGTTTCTTTGAGAATGCGTGCGCAGGTGGAGCAGGAGGAGAGGTAGTAGACTTTTTTCATAACTTGTACGTTATACCCTATATGAAGTATTCCATTACAATATTACTATTGTTTTTCATTTTGTTTTCTTCTTGCGAAAAGAAAGAGAAAGCACCTGTTGTAATTAATCCGGAATTACTGGAGGGTTATTGGGTAAGCGGATATCTTCTTCATAATACAGAATTGACAAGATCGTTATCAAGGGAATCCGGAAAAGAACCTGGCATTGAGCTATTGCGGTTAAAAAATGAAGTGAATGGTTATCCTGATAC
>JBKJMR010000299.1:0-14402 GCA_046596275.1 Bacteroidia bacterium
ATCATACTGATTTGTCATCCAACCGAGAATGGTGGATGAGTCTTCCGGAAATTTTATTCCTGTTACATTTTTTCCGGGAAACGCAGCTGGTACAATGGAATCAACAACGACAGGTGTTCCGCCACCGGAATCGCCGCAAAAAGTAAAAAAACTGATGAACAGGACAATTATCCCGCTGAGGAAACACGTTTTTAAATTCATTTGTAGGAGTTTTAAGTTGAGCAAATATATACTAAATAAATTATGAGTGAATTTTTATCACTTTTAATTTATATTGATGTATATATTTTTGAAATTCAGGCATTTCTATCCTATGGAATTACAAAAAAAAATATTTACCACGCCTCAACAGTCAATGTCTCCGTATAAACAATCTTCTTCTTAATATTCACATAACCCATTTCCTGCAGCACATCTGCATAATTATTCAACTGCTTTTTATAACCTTCATTCGGCTCACCGGTTTTGTAATCGAGGATAATTGTTTCCTGCGAATTTTCAATTACGCGATCGGGACGCAAACGTTTTCCATTGGGCAAAAGCAATTCCGTTTCTCTGCGAATTTTTCCTTTACCTGAAAAGCTCGATTCAAGCTCCGGCAATTTTATTAATTGCATCAAAAGTGTTGCAAGTGATTTTCCTTCTTCCTGGTTTGTCAAACCATCTTGAATTGCTTTTTCAATTGCTGAATTAATATCTGCTTCGGTTGTGATGTTCGCAAGAATTCCATGCAACAGGTTTCCTTTGTCGCGGCTTCCCAGCGCATCTTCCATATCCCAATGATCAGAGCTTGTCGAGCGGATCTGCACACGGTTTTCCCAGGTGTGACTTTGAATACTTTCAGGACGAATGCAAATCAATTCGTTTTCTTTCTTTTTTTCAGGAAGCGCAGGTTTGCCGATTTCAACAATGTGATCGATGAATACAAGGTTCATCCGTTCCAATGCTGATTTGAAAAAGAAAGAAATAGATGAAGTTTCCTTTTCAAGAAGCTCAGTGAAAACATATAATCGTTGCTCGGGACGTGTCATTCCTACATACAAAACGTTCAAAGAATCAAGCAGCGTTTTGTCTCGCTCTTCTTCGTACACATCTGCAAAAGGTGTTTTTAATAATTCCTGTGTAAGCGGAATAAGCGCAGTTTGCAATTCAGGAATTTCAGGATCGGAAAAAGTGATCCATTTTTTTACGTTGTTCTTTTCAATTTTCCAGTTGGCGAATGGCAAAATAACAACAGGGAATTCCAGTCCTTTCGATTTGTGGATTGTCATTACAGTGACAGCGTTCATTCCGGCAGGAACAACAACAGAAGCATTCTTGCTGCGATCTTCCCAATACCCGAAGAAATCATTCTTGTCTTTGCCGCGGCTATTGGTGTAATTCAGGATTTCATCGAGGAAAAATACGAGATACGAGTCTGCTTTATCTCCGAGCCTGAAGCAGGTAATAATTTCTTCGCAACGCTGGTAGATCGGCAAGCGCGAGCAGCGCAGCAAATCAAGTTGAATATTATTTTGCGCTAATACTTTCTGCAAATTGTTTCGTGCATCATTAAATTGCTTCAGGCATTCGTGCAGCGGCAATAAAATGCGTTTAGTGGAAACCAGATATTCCAACACCTGCGCACCTGCAAGCTCATCATCCGGAAAATCAATACAGCGAAGAATCGAAACCATAAAAGAAACGATGGCCGATTGTTTCAATAAAAGTGAATCGGAAGAAAGGACCGGAATTTTATTTTCAATCAGCGCACCGGCGATCATCGAACCTTCATTATTCGTTCGCACGAGGATCGCGATATCTGCGTAAGCCCAGCCTTCTGCATTTAAAAGCTGAATCCGCTCGAGCGTTTTTGCAATGTAAATTTCGTTTTTGTCATCTTCTGAAGGCTCCAGCTCTTCAATGCGTAAATAGCCGCCTGCATTCGCCGGAACAAATTCCTGCTCGAGTTTGTCGTAAATCACTTTGGAAGAAACGCCTAATCGCTCAGACAAAAAACGAAAGAAAATATTATTGAACTGAACAATTTCTGATTTGCTGCGAAAGTTTTTACCGAGATGCTGCTCTTCAAAATTGCGGACAAGACTTTGTGCACGTTCTTTTATCAAAGGATTTTGAGAAGGATCAATCACTGCAGGAAGCTTTGCGAATTGTTCAACTTCTCCACCTCTCCAGCGATAGATAGCTTGTTTTCCATCACCGACAAGCATATTGAAAAAATTTCCTGCCAGTGAATTCTCCAGCAGCGGCAATAAATTCTGCCATTGAACTACAGAAGTATCCTGGAATTCGTCGATGAGGTAATTGCTGTATTTTTCTCCGAGCCTTTCGTATATGAATGGAACGGGCTCAGCAAAAACTATGCGTGAAATGATACGATTGAATTCTGAAATGTGAAGAATGTTTTGATCCGTGCGGAAGCTGAAAATGATGCGTTCAATTTCATTCAGCACGGCGATTGCATAAATATTCTGCAATAACATCTTATGAAAAATATAAGCCGGGTATTCATCTTCTTTCACGGCTTCAATCTTTCGCCATAATTCTTCAAGCGATTGTTGAATGCCTGAAATAGCAGCTTGCGAAGATTTAGATGCATCGCCGGAATACCATTTTCCGCCTGCAAGCATTTTCTCAATATTTTTATTCGGCTCGCCTAATTTATCGAGCTCTCCTTTTGCAAATGCGAAAAACCGGCCTGCAATTCCTGCTTTCTTAAAGCTGAAATCTTCCATCGTCAATCCTGATCCGGAAATCAAATCGACACCTTGTTTTGCAATGGCAATGATCTTCGCTTCAAAACCGGTTCTGGATTTTTTCAGCTTCTCATTGATCTGCATGAAATTTTCAATGGAAAGTCCGCGCAGCATTTCTGCATTACGTGCACCTTCTTCCTTCACCAGCTCTTTGCCGATCTCGCGCAGTTCATATTCTATTTGCCAGGTTTTTTCTTCGTCTGCTTTTCTTGCTGAAAACTGAACAAGCAATTCCGTCAGCTGCGGATCTTCACCGATTTTACCAATTAGAATATCAACAGCTTCGCGGATTAATTTATCTGAATCGGTTTCGACCTCGAAGTTGACCGGCAAACGCAGATCATGTGCAAATGCGCGAACGATGCGATGCGTAAAGCTGTCGATAGTGCCGATTGCAAAATCAGTGTAATTATGAAGAATGGCGCGAAGTAAATTGGATGACCGTTCAGCAAGCGTGAGTGTATCCAGCTGAAGCTCTTCTTTCAGGATGGTTGACATCGGCGAAATCTTGCCGGCTTCAGGATTGGAAAGTTCTTTGAGCGAACGAATGATCCGTTCTTTCATTTCCGCTGCCGCTTTATTCGTAAATGTGATGGCAAGAATTTTACGATAACGCTGCGGTGGATCGGAAGTATCCGTCAAAGCAATGCGCAGGTATTCACGAACAAGTGTGAATGTTTTGCCCGAACCCGCGCTCGATCTATAGACGGTGAAATTCATGATATAAAGATAGTGATTGGTTATGGGTGATTGGTAACCCTTCGACAAGCTCAGGAGTGATTGGTGATTAGTGTTCCGGGCTGCGTTCAAATGTTGATTGAGGAGTAATGAATGGCACTGGAAAAGGTTTTCCTTTAGAATTTTAAATTGTAGCCAAGCCTTATGACCTGCGTTTCGTAATAATCTGTACTGATGTAGCTGAATCCATTTCCCTTGATTTCTTTTCTTGTTTGCATTGTATTGGCAATATCTGATGCGTTCAGGAATAATTCACCTTTGCCGTTTTGAATAGATCTTTTTATACCAAAATCCAAAGAAAACCGTGCACCTGTTTTACCCTGTGGAATGATATCAGGTGCGAGATAAATCGCGGTGACCTGGAGAGCAAATTTCATTGGTAATTGGAAAATACCATTAAACTTGGCGTTACCTGAAAAAGCTTCCTGATGCTCCGCGGAAAAAGTATTCGGAACAGGATAAAGGTTTTCAACTGTAAATGCATTTATCGTGTTTATGTATCCATTCAGGTTCACATTCAATGTTGCCCACTTTTTAATTTTTTGTGAAACCATAATTTCAATACCTGTATTATAGCTGCGCCCTGCATTCTGGAAGATAGTATAGATTAAATTGCTGTTAGGCGCAGTGCTGGAAATACGTGTTATGGTTGCATCCATTATTTTATGATAAGCTGCTGAATAAAAGTATCCGGCATCCCAACTTGTCTTATAACCGATCTCAAATGAATTCGTGAATTGCGGACGTAATGCAGGATTACCGACTTTTATAATTTCTGCATCGTCATATTTAGGGAATATACGGATGTCCACTTCATTGGGTCTGTCAACCCTGCGTGTATAAAAGAATGAAATTCTATTCAGGTCGTTTAATTTATACGTAAGCCGTGTATTGGGAAATGGCTGAATGTAATCGTAACCATTGCTTGCATACGTGTTGTGCTCCGGGTTCACCGTGTATTCAAGCTTGACGTATTCTATTCTAAGTCCGGCCTCCAACTCAATTTTTCCCCTTTCATAAATATAGTTTCCATATACAGCGGGGATCAACTCATTGTAATTTGCCCATCCGCCTGCATTTGTATCCAGGGGCGAATTAAACCCCGGAAAAAATAACATATTAGTTGGAATAAATCTTTTGCGAAGCTTAACTCCTGCTTCAAAATGTCCGGATTTTAAGGGCTGTGTATAATCAAGAGTGAAATCTCCTACACGTTCATCTGAAAGTAATTTGAAAGCGTCATAACCAGTGTAAGTGGGCATTATATTGGTGAAAAAATATTTTTCATCTTCGCGGTGGAATGTATAATTAAAAGCTGTTTGCAACACTCTCCCGGGTTGTTTAAACTTATGATGCCACGAAGCAGAAGCGGTAACCGTCGTTTTTAATTCATCCTCTAAGAATTGCCACAAGCGACGCTGCTCTGAGAAATCATTATTAAAGAAAGGCTGATCGCCGCGGTCAATGATTTTTTCGCTGCTGAAAAGAGCAGAGATAGTAAATGAATTATTCACGTTGATGTAATAATCGATTCCGGCTGTAGTGGTGAGTATTCCTGTGTTCCTGTTTCTTTTTGTCTGTTGATTGATGATATCTCCATTTTCATAGGTTCGTACAACAAATTCATTTTTATTGAGTGTTTGTGTATAGAGGTAATCTGCTTGCAGGAAAACATTATACTTGCTCTTGCGATAGTTTAGTGATAGCGACGGATTAATTTTCGGAGTGCACTGGTATTGCGGGCGAATACCAGGAAAGTTTTCCTTCTTGATCCATAACGCTCCAAGTCCTGTTGCTAATCCGGCTTTCCCGTTAAACCCTTCATTCTTTTCTTTTTTGAGAATAATATTAATAACACCCGCATTCCCGTTCGCATCGTATTTTGATGATGGGTTATTAATGATTTCTACCCTTTCCACTGCGGAAGCCGGAATATTATCGAGCCCGGTCTGATTTCCAAACCCGGTGAGCGCTGTCTGTTTTCCATCGATCAGGATAACGACTTTATCATTACCACGCAGCAAAACTTTTCCATCAGAAGAAATGGTAACGCCTGGCAATGTTTTTAAAATGTCCAACACCGTTCCGCCGCTTTGGCTTACAATCTCTTCAACTGAAAATGTCTTTTTATCAAGCTTTCCACCAGCCTCATCCTGTTTTTCAGAAATAACCACTTCATTAAGCGTAGTATCCGATGGAAGATCAAATTTTCCTAAATCCAGAAACTCGCTGAGTGTACCAACCGTAATTGTTGTTGTAGTTTTTTTGTAACCGATAAAAGAAAACTCAATCAAATAATTACCAGGAACAGTGGTCAGTTTAAATAAACCCTCTTCATCCGATATGCCACCTGTAATGAATGTGCTATCTTTTTGCGCTTTCAGGATCACGTTTACATAAGGCAAAATAGTTTGTGTGGAGCTGTCGCGGACAATACCTGAAAGCGTAATGTTCTTTTGTGAATACAGGATGGAACTTATAAACAGGAATACAAAAGCAAAATAATTTTTCATTTATTCGGAAAGTCTTTAATCAGGGCCGCTGCTAATTCTGGTCCTTCTCGATGTCTTTGGCTTCTATTACTTCTTTGATGAACAAACCATTGGAATCAAAGATAAGGTCAGTATCGCCAACTGCTGCTTCATAAGTAACGGCCCCTGTAGCATCAATTATTTTACTTGCTTCTGCTATTTTGTACTTCGGATATTTTTTGGCTACATACTCACTTGCTGATTTAGGAAGCTCGCTTACGTTGATCTCTATTTCTGTTTCGAGGAGATTTCCTTTCGCATCAAATACAACAGAACTTTCTGTTTTATTTACTTCAAATTCTGCTTCGTAATTGGAATTTTCTTTTTCCCAGTCTACATCTTTTACATTCGGATAAAGTTTAGCAAATGCAGCTTTTACAGGTGCTGGAACTTCAGATTCCTTTAAATCTTGTGCAAATGCGCTAAAAGAAAAGAAGGCAACGGCGAGAGTGAACAACAATTTTGATTTCATGTTATGGGTTTTTAAGTTTAGACAAAGATTCATACTGATTCTGAGGAAATATTGAATTTTAAAAAACAACAGAAAAAATATGCATATTATTTTCGAACGAATATGTTACCTGCCAATTATACCTGTTGCAGATTTCTTTTACAATAGCCAATCCTAACCCGCTTCCGGGAGTTGACTGTGACGATGAGACAAACCGCTTGAAAAGCGAATGAGCTTTTAAAGCTTCTGTTCCTGAATTGGATACTGTTAACTTTTCATTCGTAAGTTGAATGTCGAGTAAGCCGTTTTCATCTGTATGCCGTGTTGCATTGAGCAGTATATTCAACACAACCATTTCAAGCAGGCTTTTATTTGCTTTGACAGAAATAGTGCCTGTAAAGTTTTTCACCATAGTAAATCCCTTGCTTTCCTGCTGCACCGCTATAAAGGTTAGGGATTCTTTTATCATTTCATTTACGGAAAGTTCTTCTTTATCCTCCGCGAATTTTTGATTTTCAATTTTCGCCAGTAGTAGCAGGTTTTTATTGATTCTTGACGCACGTGAAAGCGGTATGTTCAGTGTAGCGATTCGCTCTGATTGATTACCTGTAAGCGAATCATCCTGGAGCAGCAGATCTATTTTTGATTTCAAGATCGCTAACGGTGTTTGGAGTTCGTGCGATGCATTCTCAGTAAATTCTTTTTGTTGTTTGAAGATGGAAATATTTTGCGTGATAAGTTTATCTAATGCTGCATTCAACTCTTCAAATTCAAGAATACGGGTTTTGCCAAACACTATTTTTTTTTCACTTGAAAGATCGAAAGTTCTCAATTTATCAAGCGTGATATAAAACGGCTCCCATAACTTTTTGGATAGCCGCCGGTTCAGGAAAAAAATGCCTGACAAAAGCAGGATGAAGAAAACCAATGTAACCGATGCAATAGTAAAAATGGTTTCATCCGATTCTTCTATGTTTGTTTCAACAATCAGGTGATAGTTTTTTCCATTGATATTGATTTGCGTAGTGAGCCCCCTGAACCTTTCAACTTCTTCATAATAAGGATCAAAACGGTACTGCGAATAAACGCTGTCATTTCTCATTGCCTGGGTTGGAGCGGGGGAAATTTTTGTTCTTAAGCTCAGTCGGTTAAACTGGTCAACAATTTCACCTATGTTTTCCCCGGCTTCATACCGGGTATTCAGCTCCTTTTCTATTTTATTTCTTGTGACCCAATGATGTTCGTCCAATTCCTCCAGCCATATGTCATTGATAAGAAAATAATAAAAAGGTACACTTACCGCTAATAATAACAATGAAAATAAAGCAAATGGCAGAATGGTTTTATTAAGAAGCTTCTTCATGCCATTTCCCATTTATACCCTATACCGTAGACTGATTTCAAATATTTATCGCAACCGGATTCCTGTAATTTTTTCTTAAGATTTTTAATATGCGTATAAACAAAATCATGATTATCGAGCATATCTGCAATATCGCCTGAAAGATGTTCTGCCAGTGCACTTTTTGAAACCACGCGATTTTTATTTCCGATAAAAAACAATATAAGATCGAATTCTTTTTTGGTCAATTGCAAAGGCAGGTTATTCCCCGTCACGGTTTTCGCAAGAAGATCTATTTTCAACTCATTGGCCAGGATGATATTATTACTTTTAAACTGTTTCCTGCGTATTATTGAGTGCACTCTTGCAGAAAGCTCTGATAAATGAAAGGGTTTCGACAAATAATCATCCGCGCCGAGCTGTAGTCCGATAACCTTATCCGTAATTGAATTTTTAGCAGAAATAATGATTACACCATCCTGCTTATTTTGTTTTTTCAATTCCTCCAGCAATGCTATGCCATTCCCGCCAGGAAGCATAAGATCAAGCAACACACAGTCATACGAATGCATTGTTATTTTGTCCAGGCCCTGCTGAAAGGTTGCTGCAATTTCACACCTGTATTTTTCATTCGATAGGTATTCCACCATATCTTTTGCAAGATCTTCTTCATCTTCAACGATTAATATTTTCATGGTCAAATTTACTGTTGAATTCTGTAAACATATTGAACATTACAGGATAAGGGAGGCAGTTATGTGAAGCAGGTATCAGAAGTATATACCCCGTTGAATCTGGGTATATACGATATGTCTCTGATTCAGATGCATATGAAAAACTTTTTAAGACTTCTCCCGATCAGTTGAATGAATTTAACCAGGGTAAAGAAACCTGACGAGGTCGTAAAACCGCCTAAAAAGGAAAGTTGCACCGACGAAAGGAAAGTGAAAAAGGTGAAACGAAAAAGGAACTGAAAGTGTTCTTACTGAACAATCATTTTTCTTCTAGAAACCATTTTTCCCTCGCAATAAAGGGAATAAGTATAAATTCCGGATTCCATATTTTCGCCAACAATTATTTCACCAGCGGAATTATTGAGTTCATATTCGGCAATTATTTTACCCTGCATATCACTAATAAAAAGTTTCCCGCCCGATGCGTTATTAAGATTGTAATTTATAATCGTAGAGTTTACAAAAGGATTCGGAAAATTTTGAGAGAGCTGAATATTGTCAACAGAATTATTGTCGAAAATTCCGGTCATGTCAACTGCATGATACCTGTAAGTAATTGTATCGTCATTTGAGGGATTCCCGATTTCATAAACCCTTATTTTTATTTCACCGGTTCCGGCAATTCCTACAAAGCCTGTATGTAAATTAAAATATGCACTATCACCATTTGCAATTGTTCCTAAAGAACCAGAAGCAGGAACGTATGCACTGCATCCGATATTTGTGCATAATAATACATCCCATCCTACAGGATCCATTGTATTTGCAAGAGTTTGATAGCCCAGCGTTAATGGTCCGCCTGAATTATTTTGTAAATAGATAATATCGGCAAGCCAATCGTTGATGTCATTGGTTGTTTCAATAGAGTCGGCAGGAGTAGCGGCGAAAGTTTGTGCTTTTGCAGAAATAACTACAAACGACAATAGCAACGCGAGAATAACCTTTTTCATTTTATTTATTTTAATACTACAAAATTCAGCAGCACTGTTTTTTTACCTTCCTGTATTGGCGGACAGGGAACCGAACAATAAGAACTGAATACGCAACAACCACCTTCGTTAGGCCATACAAGTTTACACATTTTTCACAATCGTACAAAGAGCAGGGGCAACGCAGGATTCCAAAATCCGCCCAATCACCATTCACAATAGATTGTATATCTGCCAAAAATTTCGTAAACTTGTATAGGCAATCGTCAATGAAAAAGACCCACTTTCTCAGTTTTATTTTCTTCCTTTTGGCTACTGCTCTTTCATCTCAAACGAGCAGCATTAATCCTTTTGTAACTGCTGAAGTTCCGCAATATCCTGTGATTGCAAATCCGGGTGCGTATGTTCCGAATCAACTTTTGGTAATGCTTAAGCCCAATGTGATAATGGGCGAGCTTGAAGAAGAATTTGCATCAAAAGGTTTTGTGATTGCTCAAACGAAAAATGCTGCAAAGAGTATGCGCATATGGACGCTGACTTTTGTGAATGGAACGAATATTGAAAAAGCGCTTGAAGCTGCAAAAACAATTTCCGCAATTGAGCTTTCGCAATTCAATCATTATGTTGCGCGAAGAATTGTAATTCCGAATGATGCGAATTTTTGGTTCATGTGGAACCTGGATAATTACGGTCAGTTCGGTGGAACTCCTGATGCAGATATTGATGCGCCGGAAGCCTGGGATATTACGACTGGCGGAATAACAACGCACGGAGATACAATTGTAGTTGCGGTCATCGACGCCGGATTTGATTTGGCGCATGAAGATTTGAATTACCAAAAAAATTACGGTGAAATTCCGAACAATAATATTGATGATGACAACAATGGTTACATCGATGATTTTAACGGATGGAATGCATATACCAGCACGGGAAATATTATTTCGGACATGCACGGCACACACGTTGCTGGAATTGCAGGCGCGCGTGGAAATAATACGTTAGGAATTGCAGGAGTAAGCTGGGGTGTTAAAATTATGCCGATCATGGGATCTGACGGAACAGAAGCACAAGTTGTAGAAGCTTACTCCTATGTTTTTGATGCACGAAAATTATACAATACATCCAATGGCACGCAGGGTGCTTTTGTAGTTACTACAAATTCTTCATTCGGTGTGAATCAAGGTCAGCCTGTGAACTATCCGTTGTGGTGTGCGATGTATGATTCACTGGGCACTGTAGGAATTCTCAGCGCAACTGCAACTGCAAATGCAAATTGGGATATTGATGTTGTGGGAGATATTCCTACTGCGTGCTCGAGTATTTTTATGCTTGCGGTAACGAATACCATGCGTGATGATACGAAAGCGTCTAACGCAGCGTATGGCGCAACAACAATCGATATCGGCGCTCCGGGAACACAAGTTGAATCTGCGATCCCTGGAAACAGTTACGCATCGCTCAGCGGAACTTCAATGGCTTGTCCGCACGTTGCAGGTGCGATTGCATTGATGTACGCAACCGCCTGTTACCAGATGATCACAGATTACAAATTGAAACCTGACAGTGTTGCGCTACTCGTGCGGAATTATTTGTTAAGCAGCGCTGATCCGAATGTTGCGCTTAACGGACAATGTACTTCAAACGGGCGGCTGAATATTTACAATTCATTACTTGCAGTGCAGACGTATGATTGTACGATTCACGCTGTAGCAGAAAATTCCGGTTCAATTTCTGTGTCGAATATTTTTCCGAATCCGGCGAATGATGTTGCTGTTATTTCTTTTGTTTCCACTTCAACTGAAAATGCTACATTACTTGTTACAGATGTTCTCGGACAAACCATCCAAACTATTTCTTTGAAAGCGGTTGCAGGTATTAATTCAGTTCAGATTAATGTAGCTGATCTTTCTGCGGGAATGTATTTTGTGCAATTGAACTGTGGTGGTGTTTCTTCTGCTGCGAAGCGAATGATTGTTGAATAAATGGAAGTGCATCATTAGATGCGTTTGCGAAACGTTTTTTATCATCAGGCGCGTTTGCGAAACGCGCCCAATGATAAAAAAGGAATTAATCGCCGAAATTTTCTCTTTAATCATTAGGTAGGTTTCGCAAACCTACCTAATGATTAAAATCATCAATCACTTTCCCAATTTTGAATTTCAAATTCACTTCTTCATCTTCTCCTCTGCAAGATAAACCGCATCTAAACGGATCATCGAATCCAACGGAATTTTTGCTGCTTCGGCTTTTGCTTTTATCGTCATCATCCACGCCTGGTCCATTCTTATTTTTGCTTCGTAGCTGCGAATCATTTTGTTCAGGATCCTGTCTTTTCGTTTCAAAACAAAATAATCATACGCATCATCAATATATCCCCAGCCAAATCCGCCCAGGTTTGATTCTGATGCAATAATCATCACGACCTGATTGGTTTCTGTTTCGAGACAATTATCTGCGTTCTCCGCCATTTCCTGCTGACGTCCATCGGTATGAAATACTTGTGAATTGTAATACCAGAAATCAATGCTTTCGAAAGAACGGGGCGCAAAGCGAATATCAAACAGGTTCCAGAAAAAACTATCGCCAAGAACCATCATTCTTACTTTCGCTTTCTGATCGGGGCTTTCAAAATTATATTCAGGATAAGCCATCAATAAAGGTCTGACAGGGAAAATAAGATTCAGCGATTGACCAATATCATCGTCAGGACTTTGAATGGAATCTGACCACGTAACACTTTTAATTACCACAGATGGCATATCCACATTGCGTTTTCTTTCGATGTATCCGATGAGCGAATCAGCTGCAAGCACAGAACCATAACGGCTCCAATGGATTCCTGTTTTCGGAAAAAGAGGGTAAGCCGACCTTTCTTTTTTCTGAATAAACCAGCTGTTGAAATCAATGAAATTTATTCCTGAAGCATTGAATGCAGTAGAAAGACTTTTATAATTAGTTGGCTTTCCTGCTTTGTTTAAATGATCAGGAATGTATTCGGGATAAAAGCTTGCTTTGCCCGGAGCAAATGCAACGATCAATGTGATGTTTCTTTTTGTAAGCGAATCTTGTAACGTTTTTAATTTGCGTGTCATCTCGCGAACTGCTTTATCACCGATATAATCATCACCATTGTAAGCAGTGATGTATTTCATTTCAAACAGGAAATCATTTTTACCTGTGACTATACCATTTGCATTCGAATGTTTGAAAATGTCGTATTCAAATTGATTATGCAATCGCACAAATCCATTCCTCAACCCGAATTGTTCGTTATGAAATAATTCAAAGCTGTCCTGGAAAGTTCCATCCCACCATCCACCAACTCCTGCTACAGGTTTTTTTGCAGGCTTAAAATATCCTGACAATGGTTTTTCTGTAAATAAATTTGTGCATTCCTGTATTAACGGCAGCAGCAAAACGATCATTACCAGAATGAGCAAATATTTCCGTGTATGTTCTTTTGTGATCATCAGAAGCGGAAATAAATAAATGGATTAAATCCTTCGCTGGTGACGTAGCCCAGGGAAACGAGGAATAAGATCAACCCGCAAACAACTGTTACTGGTAGTGCAAATGATCTTTCAAATTTCCCTTGATGCCATTTCTCGCAGAACTCAGCTGTTTTTTTCCAATAAGCAAAAATGGAAAAGAAGATGGCAAGAAATAAAAATGTGAGCAGCTCGTTGTTTATCTGGAAGAAATCGGTTGCATTTCCATTGCCGAATAATGCTTTTATGTAATTAATTCCTTTGCCGATATCCTGCACGGCAAAAATGATCCAGCCAATCATAACGAAGAAAAAAGTCAGTATGATGCGAATCGGTCGCGGAACTTTTTCGTAAAGCTTCAGAAGGAAAAGTCGTTCAATCACAAGGAAAAATCCATGCCAGCATCCCCATAGAATAAAGTTCCATGCAGCTCCATGCCAGAACCCTGAAATAAGAAATACGATAAATAAATTCAGGTAGATCCGGTTTGCAGGAACTTTATTTCCACCAAGAGGGATGTATAAATAATTTTTCATCCATGCACCTAGTGTGATATGCCACCTGCGCCAAAAATCAGTGATGCTGCTTGCTAAATACGGACTGTTGAAATTTTCGGGCAAACGAAATCCAAACATGCGTGCAAGCCCGATGGCCATGTCGGAATAACCTGCAAAATCAAAATAGATCTGGAAGGTAAAAGCCAGCGCACCGATCCATGCTGTTGATGCATGAAGTGTAAGCGGATCGATCCCGGCAATTTTTCCATCGAACGAACCGAATATATGTGTTGCATATTGCCCGAGATAATTTGCGATCAACACTTTTTTTGCAAGCCCGGTACAAAATCGAATGAAGCCGAATAAACGCTCCTCATTATTTTCTTCACGCGTTTCCAGCTGATCTGCGAGTTGATGATAACGGACAATCGGTCCGGCAATAAGTTTTGGAAAGAAAATAATGTAAAGCAGGTAGGAAGAGAATTTTTTCTGCGGCTCATGCACACCGCGATAAACATCGATCACATACGTCATGCTTTCAAACGTATAAAAAGAAATTCCGATCGGCATCACCACTTCCATCCACGGCATCGGGCTTGCACCAAACCAGGAAATCAGCTCATTGATATTTGCTACAAAGAAGCCGCAATATTTAAAATAAAACAGCAAGCCAATGTTGACGCACAGTGAAAGTATAAGGATCAGCTTTTTCTTGCGCCTGTCTTTTTCTTCGTGCATTCTTTTGACAAGAAAAAAGTCAACAAGCGTTGTTGCGAGAATCATGAAAATAAAACGCGGCGCTTTCCAGCTATAGAAAATTACACTGGCGGCAAGCAGAATTGCATTCCTGTATTTTTTGTCCGCGATAAAATAAACCAACAGAAGGATTGGCAAAAACCGCGTAAGAAATATGGAGCTGCTGAAAACCATTTA
>JBKJMR010000413.1:0-2745 GCA_046596275.1 Bacteroidia bacterium
CCCATTTTCTTTTTATTTAAAAATAAATTACGCTTAGTTTCTTGCAGGATACACACCCTGCGTGCAAATGATGTAATTCAAACCAAGTATAGGGCGAAGAATGGAGAAAGCAGTGCTTGCACCGGTAGGCGTTACCTGCAAATTACCCTGAAGCGGACCCATGTTAACATCAGCAAATGATGCATACGGAAAACCTCCGGCAATATCACGACCGTAAACATTGTTCGCTGCGGTATCAAGGTTAGCCGGTTGATCTGAAGCAGGGTTATTTGCAACCACAGCAACTGGATGAACGTGTGCGGGCATTTGGTCACGGCTAATCGTGGTGTTTTCTATGCCAGCCATTTGACCGAGGCTGTAATGCGAAAGTCCCGGTCCTTGTCCTTGTCCAACGATTGTACGACCGCGAAGATCAGGAAGCCCGAATGTTGTAGTGCCATTTCCACCGTATGTTGTTCCGAGAATAGAAAACAGTGCAGTGTTTGATTGAATGTTGATGATCTGCCCACTGCATATTGCCCACGCTTTGGGAGCAAAATTGCCTGCGAACAGGGTTGTATATCCGATAACTCCTTCCATGATAAATAGAATTTTTTAGTTTAATAATGGGTTAGTTACGCGAAGGGAAGATACCTTCCACTGCGATGATAAAATTCATAGCCAGGTAAGGCTGGATGATCGACACCGGCTGATTGGAACCTGCAATAGGTGTTGTGCCTATGCTGGAATACGATGCCATGGCATTGTCGGTCGAATTGTAGTAGATCATTGCCCCTGCAGACGGATAAGCATTCTGTGGGTTATCTGTTCCTCCTGTAGTAGCGGTAGAAGCTGACTGTTTTACATCAAAGCTCACGATTCCGTGCGTATGCAATGGCATCTGGATGCTTAGTAAAGTGATGTTTTCAGTTCCTGCTACCTGTCCAAGCACATAGTTGCTCAGGCCTGAACCTTGTCCTGCGTGAACGCCGATACGGCTGCGGAAATCAGGTAATGCGAATGTGGTCTGACCATCACCACCGTAAGTAGTGCCGATCAGTGCGAAAAGCGCGTCGTATTGAGCAATGGAAAGTAGCTGGCCCTGGCAAAACATCCATGCGCGTGGGGCAAAGTTGCCTGCAAAAACAGTGACGTTGCCTAAATATGGTTCTATAAACATTATGTTAGTTTTTTAGAGAGGTTATAGGTTAGTTTCTGGAAGGAAAAATCCCATACATGCAGATGACATAATTCACTACAAGGTAAGGTGTGAGAATGCTGAAAGGCTGATTTCCGCCTGAACTTCCGATTGTGGTGCTGATCACCGTTGGTCCCTGCATAAACGTATTCGGAGTTGGCGTTGCCTGGTAGGCGTTTGCCTGCATTCCTGGTACGTTTGCTGCAGCATTGGCATCATCGGCGCTGTTGCCGCCTCTTGGTGTAACGTTAATCGTTCCGTTATGCACGTGAGGAGGCAAATTGTTAGTTGTAAGTATTGTGTTTTCTGTTCCTGTAACTTCACCTAAAGTATAATTTGACAAGCCCTGACCCTGGCCAACGCCAACAGGTGTGCGACCCATCAAATTGGGCAAAGCAAACGTATTAACTCCATTGCCTCCGTAGGTTGTACCTAATAAGGAAAACAATGCCTGGTTTTGTGCAATCGGCAAAATCTGCCCGTTGCAAAAGGCCCAGTTTTTTGGTGCAAAGTCGTAAGCCACCATGGTCACGACTGCCATTACTCCTTCCATGTTTTTTGGTTTTAATTGTATTGGTTAGGGAAATAGGGAATTGAATGAATCGGTGGCCAAAGTAGTAAATTTATTAAGCGGAACAATTAATAATGTAATTATTTGTGTTAAAAGATATAATTTCAGAATTAACCATATAATAATATGGGGATGATTAGAAAAAATATCCGGGTAAAAATACCCGGATAAAGATTGATTTTATAAAATCCGGCACAATCAACTATTTTGCAGGAAATATTAATTCAATATGAATCCTTCGGGGAAAAACAGTTTTCTCAAGCTTTCTTTTCATTTTGATCCGTTTAAATTAAAACGCGATCTTGATGCTTGCCTTTCTCTTAATTGGAAACAACATTTCAATAAAGAAGATTATTCCGGCGACTGGTCAGGAATTGCATTGCGTTCTTCTTCGGGAAATGAAACAGATATTTTATCGCATCCCGGTTCAGGATTTAAAGACACACCCTTGCTTGCTGCTTGCCCTTATTTCCGGGAATTGATTTCAAAGTTTGAATGTGAAAAGGAAACAATTCGCTTATTACGTCTTGCTCCGGGAAGTAAAATAAAAGAACATCGCGACAGAGGTGCGGGATACCAATTTGGAAATTTTCGTTTGCATATAGTTATCTGCACACACGAAAATGTTTCTTTTATTGTCGACAATGGTGAAGTTCCGATGAAAACCGGTGAATGCTGGTATGCAGATTTCGATCGTCCGCATAGTGTTGCAAATAATGGCGACCAGGAACGTGTGCATCTTATCATCGATTGTAATCGCAATGAATGGTCGGATGAATTATTTGCAAAAGCAGGTTACGATTTCACTCTTGAAAAAACGCAACCTGATGAAGAAACATTTAACCGCATGGTGGAAGAATTGGAACGAATGAATACAGAGACCTCGCGAGACATGATCATTAAAATGAAAAACGAGCGTGGTGTAAATTAGAAATGTGTAAATTAGAAATGTGCAAATTAGAAATGTGCAAATGGGAAATGTGTAAATGAGCAAATG
>JBKJMR010000507.1:0-5234 GCA_046596275.1 Bacteroidia bacterium
CTGCTGTCAATAAGCTTTCGTCGATTTTTACTAAGCTTCCTCCCGCAGTTTTTAAAAAGCCTAAACGTGGCGCAACAATTTTCACCATCGCTCCTTTTGCGTCGAGCAACTTAACCATATTGTTAAGTGAAGCATCATCCACTCCATCTGATGCAAGAATCGCAATCTTTCTCGACATGATCGTATTCTTCGCGGTGTTCTCCATGCTCAGTGCTTCTGAACGTTCAACAGGTGGCTTCACTCCTTTTATCGGCTGATGATTTTTCGGATTTTCATCTGCACCAAAACTGTGATTCATCGGAGCAACAGGTGGTTTTGCTACGAGTCCGAGTCCGAATGCAACTTTATTTGCAAGGTCTTTATCGATTTGTGTCAAGATGCCCAGCATACGTTCACGAATTTCAACGCGCTGCACTTTTCCTAATTCAAAGCGGAATGCATTGATGATATGTGTTTTTTCAGGTTCGCTCTGGCTGTTGTAAAACATGGTAGCCTGGCTGAAATGATCGAAGAAACTTTTGCTGCGACCGCGAATCTTCTTTGCGTCGATGCGCTCTAAGAAAGAAGTGAATCCGAAATTTTTCATCATAGCCTGGAACGGACATCCGCCACCAATGGAATTCGGCTCGTAGTTCGTTTCGCCTTTGTTGATCTGCTGACGCATATGTCCGTCGCGCTGATTATTATGCACATCAACGATCGGACGGTTGATCGGAATTTCATGAAAGTTCGGACTTCCCAAACGCGAAAGCTGTGTATCGGTGTAAGAAAATAATCGTCCCTGCAGGAGCGGATCATTGGAGAAATCGATGCCTGGCACCAAATGTCCCGGATGAAAAGCAACTTGTTCTGTTTCTGCGAAAAAATTATCGGGATTACGATTTAATGTAAGCTTGCCGATAATTTTTACAGGAACAATTTCTTCCGGAATTAATTTTGTCGGATCAAGCAGATCGAAACCGAATTTGAATTCATCTTTTTCATCAATGAGCTGAACACCTAATTCATATTCAGGAAAATTTCCTGCTTCAATTGCATCCCACAAATCGCGGCGATGGAAATCAGAATCTTTACCGGAAATATTTTGAGCTTCATCAAACGCAACAGCATGAACGCCGAGCACAGGCTTCCAGTGAAATTTTACAAAATGTGCTTTTCCTTTTTCATTGATAAAACGAAAACTGTGTACGCCGAATCCTTCCATCATGCGATAGCTTCTCGGTAACGCACGGTCACTCATCAGCCACATGATCATGTGCGCAGATTCGGGCATGAGCGAAATAAAATCCCAGAACGTATCGTGCGCAGAAGAGGCTTGCGGAATTTCATTGTTCTGTTCCGGTTTTACTGCGTGAACGAGGTCAGGAAATTTCATTGCATCCTGTATAAAAAACACAGGCATGTTATTTCCAACGAGATCATAATTTCCTTGTTTGGTATAAAATTTCACAGAAAATCCACGCACATCACGCGCAAGATCTGTTGAGCCACGAGAGCCGGCAACAGTAGAGAAACGCACAAAGACCGGGGTCTTCACGGACGTATCAGTGAAAATCCCCGCCTTGGTGTATTTCGACATATTTTCATACAATTCAAAAAATCCATGTGCTGCAGAACCGCGTGCATGAACGATGCGTTCCGGAATACGTTCATGATCGAAGTGTGTGATCTTTTCGCGCATGATAAAATCTTCCAGCAGCGAAGGACCACGTTCACCCGCTTTCAGCGTATTCTGATTATCGTTGATGCGAAGTCCGTGATTGGTGGTGAGAAATTCGCCATCACTATCTTCCGTGTGATGTTTCAGCTGAGCTGTTTTGGCAGTCTCCTGCTGTGGAATTTTTTTCCCGGTTTCGATTTCAGACTTCGTCGGTTTTGTGGATTTTTTTGCCATGTTTAAAAGGTTTAGATAAAAACTCTCTCCGTTATCCACAATGAAGCGAATATGGAAAAAGAGATTTCTATTGTGGAAAGCTCAGCGTTATGGAATTTAAATGTTGAATATTATCCGCAAAGTTGAGGCCGAAGTTTCTGCATTAAAAAATCCGGCAGTTACACCGGATCAATCGAACAATTAATTATGTTGCCTGATAGTACACCATCATGCAGTAGTTCCAAGATATTTTCTCAGCTCACCTTCAATTTTATTACACGACACCAGGAAAGGTTTATCAGTGATCTCAAATGTAATTGCGCTTCCGCTCACAGTATAATTTCCTGTTATTTTCCCGACCGGTGTGGGTATTGCATAATTTCCCTTTTCATTATTGCCTGAGAAGGTTCCTCCCGCTTTATGGATCGCAGCCTTTGCTTTCCCGATCAATGTTTCAATCGATTCATTAAACCCAACATTAAATTTACAATTAGCCATTTTACTTTTTGTTATAACGATTTCTATTCAGTTAGATGGTAGATTATTTTCTATCAACTATTCAATCCGAAAACCATGCATCAATTTTGCATCCACATTTTCACCTCACTCATAATGAAACATTGAATTTTGAATCAAAAAAACTTCCTATTGCTAAGAACCATTACTGTACCTTTGCCGCCAATCTTAAACCCTTTTAAATCCTTTTATGAAAAAACACATTTCCTTTGTTCCTGCAATAGTAGCAGTGGCTCTTCTTTCATTGGCATCTTGCGGTGGCAATAAATCAACTGACGTTGCAGATAGCCTGAGAAAAGACAGCACTGAGCGCGCAAACAACAAACCAAAATTCGAAGACGTTTGTACCGCACCTAACGCAGTTGCTGTAACAATCAAAGGATACAAATTCGGAATGAAAAGCGATTTCGCAACTGAAATGGCGAATTTCGAAGTGAAACAATCTTCATGGAACCTCATCAACGATTCAGTTGCCGAGCTGACATTGAAAAATTACACATCAGCAGAATTAGTTGGCGACCGCCAGGATAATCAAGTCGACATCAACGTTGAGTTCCGCGCGAAAAACGGAAAGAAGATCGAGCCCGGCACATTCACCACCGGTTCAGATCCTGATCGTTTTGTCCAGGCAACAATGCTGACAGCAAAAGGAAAAGTTTGGTTCAACTGGTTGGCCGGAATGCCTGAGGTTGGAACAGTGAAGTTGAATTATGTTGGTGATGATAAGGTTTGCGGTGTTTTTGCATTGTCGAGCGAGAAGCCGGAGAATGATCAGATCGGGACTGTAAGGTTGAATGGTGGGTTTGTGGTGGGGAAATAGTTTTTTGGGTTGATTTAGATATTATTTTTGGAATGAAGAGAGAGGGTCTGTTGGGCCCTCTCTTTCATTTAACTGCATACCAACTTTCTGACGAAAACAGGTCATCCATTGTATGGTCCAGATACATTAAGTTTTAACGTGCTAAGTGATTATTGTCCTCAAACGTTCCAATATTTCCGTCTTTCTTCTTCTTGGCACTTCAAAACATTTGCCATCCAGCATTCCAATGATAAATGGCTCGCCTTTATTATACTCTTTAATATATTTCACATTAATCATTAAGCTTTGGCTTATACGGATAAATGCGGATCGGGAACTTAAATAATCCTCAAATTCTTTCAGGTATTTTGCAGTTACATATACTTCATTTGTATGCATTACAATATTGCAATACCTGCCATCAGCTTCAATATACAGGATTTGATGTACGCTGAGCATTTTTACTTTTTCACCTGAGTGAACAGCGATTTTAGGCTCTTTAAAATCGACGTCAAAACTATTCACTAGGTTGATGATTTGTATGTTCTTGCTTTGTTTCTTCTCAATACATTGTATGGCTTTATTCACCGCATCCTTTAAATCAGGTATTTCAACAGGTTTTAATAAATAATCAAGCGCGCTGAACTTGATTGCATTGATAGCAAATTTGTCAAAGCTTGTAACAAAAATGACTTCAAAAGGGACTGTTTCGAATTTCTTTAATAAAGAAAAACCATTTGTCTTAGGCATTTGTATGTCGAGAAAGACAAGCTGAGGCTCCAGATTTTTAACCATTGAATAAGCATCGTCTACATTCTCCGCTTCACCTACAATCCTGATCTCGGGGAAAAAATCTTTCAACAGATTGCTTAAAACAATCCTGCTGCTTTCTTCATCATCAATTAATAAGGCGCTGATTTTCAATTTTCGAAATGTATTGGTAAAGTAATTTTTACTCTGGTGCCGCAAGCATTTCCAGCGGTGTTTTGCAAGTCGGTTATATGAACCATTGTCCCTTCAAAATTCTGCATTTTATTAATCATCTCTAATCGCTGCGCTGTTATTCTCATGGCGACAGGTTTGTGCATGTCGTTATTCTTATATTCCAACGCTTTATTACGTCCGATACCATTATCTTCAATTAATATGGTCAGCACATTTTTATCCAGGCTGATATCAAGTACAAGCATTCCATCCTGTTCTTTTTCAAGATTCATGAGCCCATGCCATATTGCATTTTCTATATACGGCTGGATCAGCATGCTTGGAATATGCGAGTTATAGATCTGCGGGTTTTCGGATATGCGCATGATAAAGTCAAACTTGTTTTTAAAACGCAGTTGCTCCAATTCAACATACAGCTGTATGGCTTCTAACTCTTTGGCCAATGGCAGCACTTTTTCTTCAGAGTTATTCAGCACCATGCGTATGAGCCTGCTGAATTTTGCCAGGTAATCATACGCCTCGTGCTTGCTCTTTTCAAGTATATAACGCTGAATGCTGTTGATGGCATTAAAAATAAAATGCGGATTCATCTGTGCCTGTAATGCGGCTAGCTGTGATTCAGCAATAAGGTTATTGATCCTTGTTTTTTCTTCTTCCCGATTTTTAATACGCCTGATGATAAAAATAATTGCAAAATATATAAAAGATAAAAAGATCAAAGTACACACTATAATGAACCAGGACGTTTGCCAGAAGGGCGGCTTTATTTCGAAGGCGATGGAGTGAAGACGGCCCGGAGTTTTGTTATTGCTGAGGGAATAAACATTCAGCACATATTTACCCGGAGGAAGATTTTCAAACTTAATGCTGCGTTCTTTGGTAAAAACAAGATCGCTTTTATAATTTCCTACGAGCTTGTACATCAGCACAGGATTATCGCTCGTATTAAACGCAAGAACATCCACATTAAACGCTATGAAATTCTCATTGTAATTCAGCGCAATTTCTCCAACAAAGACGCGGGACTTCCCGTTTATCATTATCTCCTTGATATATAAAGCGGGCGGATCAGCTTTGGCTAAATTATCAGCTATACCAAAT
>JBKJMR010000173.1:0-5176 GCA_046596275.1 Bacteroidia bacterium
GATGAAAAAGCGCAGGCTGTTGCTTCTGCATTGGGAATTCGTGAAGTATTTTCAGAACAATTGCCTGAACAAAAGCTGGAGATCATCACGCGGCTTTCGAAAGAAAATAAAACCGCAATGGTGGGCGATGGAATCAATGACGCTCCTGCCCTCGCCCGCGCGGATGTCGGAATTTCTCCCGGTGAAGCCACGAAAGTCGCCATGCAATCTGCCCAAGTGGTGCTACTTGGCTCCGGCGATCTCACACGATTAAAAGATGCATTGTTAATCGGTAAACACAGCTTGCTCACGATCAAACAAAATCTTTTCTGGGCATTTTTCTACAATGCAATCGCCATTCCTATCGCCGCTTTCGGGTTTTTAAGTCCTATGGTTGCAGCTTTATCAATGGCATTTTCAGATGTTATTGTAATCGGAAATTCAATTCGCCTGCGCACTAAAAAACTTTCCTGAAATGTTCCAGCTATTCCGCGAAATTTTGAAGCCGGCAGTTTTCTATTTAGGAAAAGCAGCATACAGGGAATGGCTCACTGTAAAATCGGCCTGCAGAAAAAAGAAACCGGGAACGCCTGTTACATTAGACATTTCAGGATTCACTGTTTCAGGGCCTGATGCACTTTCGTTTTTTTATCAATACGAAGAAATATTTGTCCGCAAAGCCTTCGACATCGATTTCAAAAAAAATGATCCCGTAATTTTTTGTTGCGGCGCGAATATCGGTTTGGAAATTTTCTTCTTCAAAAAGCGTTATCCTAATTGCAGGATCAAAGCCTTCGAAGCTGATCCGGAAATTTCAAAGGTGCTTTCTGAAAATGTTTTGAGAAATAACCTGAAAGATGTTGAAGTCATTGCAGCTGCAGCGTGGGATGAAGAAGGCAATATTCCCTTTGAGCCGGATGGTGCGCTGGGCGGAAAAGCAGGAACAGGTTCACTGAAAATTCCTTCCGTGCGACTTGCTTACCATTTGAACCTGGAACAGCATATCGATTTGTTATTAGTCGACATCGAAGGTGCTGAAACAAAAGTGCTGACCGATTGCAAAGAGCATCTTTTACGCGTCGAAAATTTATTCGTTGAATGGCATGGCGCTGCTAATGAGAAACAAAACCTGGACGAGCTGCTTTTATTGTTGACTTCCCATGGATTCCGTTATCGCTTAAATAATAAATTACCCAATGCGCCGTTTGTCCACCGGATCATTGAAGGCGGATTTGATTCCATGGTAGAAATTTATGCAGAGAAAAAATGATGTACGATTTAAGTTATCTTGTTTACCTTTTCAAATCGTAACTCGTACATCGTAATTCGTACATTCTTTAAATGGAAAATCGCTCTCACATATTATTTATAGCCAGCTGGTATCCGAATAAAAATGCTCCGGCGTTGGGGAATTTTATTCAGCAGCATGCACGTGCGGCGGCAATTGATCATACCGTTTCGGTTGTTTATGCTGCTACTGATAAAAATTCGGAGGAAGGGAAAATTTCTATTGAAGAAAATCATTCAGCAAATCTTTCAGAATATATTGTCTACTACGGCAAAGTAAATTCATCTGTTCCGGTTTTAAGCCAATTAAAAAAGCGCGATGCCTATCGTAATGCTGTGAAAGCAGGAATTGAATTGGCAATGCAAAAAAACGGGAAAGCAAATGCGCTTCATCTTCATGTTATCTGGCCCGCTGCTGTGGCGGTTCTTCCATTGCTTGATGAATTAAAAATTCCTTTGATCATTTCCGAACATTGGTCGGGTTATTTGCCTGAAGACGGAAATTATAAAGGTGTTGTGCTCAGAAATATTTCAAAACGTATTGCAGAAAAAGCCGAACACATCACTGCGGTTTCCCAGAAGATGATTGACGCAATGAAAGGTCATGGATTAGGCAAATCATTTTCAATTCTGCCGAATGCAGTTGACACAAAATATTTTCATTACAAAGACAAAACATCAGATGCTGAAACAATAAGATTGCTTCATGTTTCAATGCTTGTCGACCGCGAAAAAAATGTTTCCGGACTTTTGCGCGTAATGAAAGAATTGGAAGTCCGCCCTGAATTTTCACTGGATATTATCGGCGACGGGCCGGAACGGATTGCGTTAGAAGCAGCTGCACGCCAATCAGGAATTTTGAATAAATCAGTTTTCTTTCGCGGATTTTACAAAGCAGAAGAGATCGCGAACGCAATGCAAAACGCAGATGCATTGATCATGTTTTCTAATTTTGAAGGAATGCCGGTAACAATTATCGAAGCGCAGTGCTGCGGATTACCGGTTATTGCAACGAATGTCGGGTATATACCGAATATGGTAAATGCTTCACAGGGAATTTTAGTTGACCCGGTCAATGAATCCGGTTTAAAAAATGCGGTGCTGGAATTTCTTAACAAGCAGGATTCATTCGATCGTGCGAAGATCGGTGCGGATGCGACAGGGAAATATAGTCTTATCGCTGTTGCAAATGAATTGAAGAATCTTTACGCATCTATTTTAACTAAAGGATGAGCGATAAAGAGCAACGCATTCGTGTCGTTATCCTTTGCCGGAATTACGTGTTTGACGCATGGGAAGCAGCCTGTATCCGCGAAGTAATGTCTCTGCCGAATGTGGAAATTGTTGCGTTGGTCGCTGAAGTTGCCGACAACAACAAACAAGCACAATCCATTGGAAAAAAACTTTTCAATTATCCTTACCGGAATTTTTGCTGGCGTTATTACGATCGTTATCGTTTGAATATTCCTGCGTACAAAGAAATTTCGCTGGAAAAAGAATTTGCTGGCATTTCTTTCATTCATTGCAAACCGGAATTAAAAGGGAAATTTTCACAGCATTTTTCGGCAGCTGATATTGCAAAAGTAAAATCGTATCAGCCTGATGTCATTCTTCGTTTTGCATTCAATATTCTCCGAGGTGAAATTTTAACTGCTGCGAAATATGGTGTTTGGTCTTTCCATCACGCTGATGAACAAATCATTCGCGGTGGCCCTGCTGCATTCTGGGAAATTTATAATCGCATTCCTGTCACCGGCGCTATACTCCAGCGATTGACTGAAAAGCTTGATGCAGGAATTATTTTGCGCAAAGGTTATTTTCCAACCATTTTCCATTCTTATAAGGGAAATCTTGACCAGCTTTTAAACGGAACAAAATCGTGGATGAAGCAAGCTATCGTCGATATTCTCAATGATAATTCACCAGCTATTTCCGGGAAAGCAATTGAGACCAAAGCACCTGTATTTTTATTCCCGCGCAATTTTCAAATGTTTCGTTTGAGAAATAAGCTTTTCGCTAACACGCTAAAATTTCATTTCCACGAATTATTCCAGCCCGAACAATGGAACATCGGAATTCTTGAACAAACGCCTTCCGATGTACTAACAAATGGTCTTTCAGAAAAGATCGATTGGCTTCCGCAGCCGAAGTCAAATGAATATTATGCAGATCCGTTTGGCTGGAAACATAATGATGAGCTGAAAATTGTTTTTGAAAAATACAGCTACAAAACGCACAAAGGAATTCTCGCAGTCTCAGACAAAAAAGGAACTATCAATACGCTTCTCGACGCGAAAGTGCATCTCTCCTACCCTTTTGTGATGGATCGTGAAGATGCAAATGCAACCAATCGCGTAATTCTCCCCGAGAGCAGCGCCGCAGATCATATTTTTTGTTTTGATTCGGCTAATTCGAAAAACGGCAAAATTTTAGCAGAAGGAATTCCTGCCGTTGATGCAACTCCTGTTCAATTCAACAATCGCTGGTGGATCTTTTGCACACACGCAACTGAATTCAGCAATACAGAACTTTTTATTTATCATGCCGGACAATTTGAAGGTCCGTGGTTGCCGCATGAAAATAATCCTGTAAAAACGGATGTGCGCTCTTCACGTCCGGGCGGAACACCTTTTATCCTTAACGGAAAATTATACCGTCCCGCGCAAGACTGCAGCACTTCCTATGGCGCCGCGATCGTGATCAATGAAATAACTGAGTTAAGCGAAAAAACATTTGCAGAAAAGATCGTTAAACGCATTGAACCGCGAAAAAGCTGGAAGTTCAATAAAGGACTTCACACATTATCGATCGCCGGTAACAACATTCTCATTGATGCTAAACGATACGCGTTTAATTTCGATAACTTCGGACACATTTTGACCCGCAAAATAAAACGCATTTTCAACAAATGATCCGCAACATCCTAACTAATTTTTCTGCACGACTGGGTGTTGCTGTAATCAGTTTCATTATGATGCTGATGTTTACCAATTTGCTCGGCAGCGATATTTACGGACAGATCAGTGAAATTGCGCTCAACGTTAGCATTATTCATATCATAAGTGATCTTGCCGGAGGTCCTTCGCTCGTTTATCTGACTCCGCGCGCAAGGCTTAGCGCATTGCTTCTTTCAGGAAGTGCCTGGAGCTTTGTAAATGCAATCGGTATTGGCGCAATATTAATTTATGCCGGCGTATATCCGATGCTCTACGCAAAGGAATTGCTGCTGATCGGGTTGCTGGTTTCACTTCATTCTATAAATCAAAATTTATTGCTTGGTCAGCAAAGGATCAAAGCTTACAACATTTTATTTTTTCTGCAGGGAATTTTACAAATACTTTCGCTTTGTTTTTTCCTTTTCATTTACAAACCCGCTGATGCATATCCGTATATCTATGCCTGTTTTATTTCCTATGGAATCTGTTACGCTGTTGGTTTATTTCTTTTAAGCAAAACAGCCCATATTCCTACGATAAAAGAATCACGTCCATTATTACTGGTGCTTTTTTCAAATGGATTTTATACACAAGCCGCCAGCTTATTTGTGCTGTTACCAAAAGCAATTGCATTCAATGAAATTGAAAAGATCATACCTGATCCGGATGGTCCAAAAGGCATCTTCAATTCAGTTCATTCTCTTGGTTCAGCGATTATGCTTTTCGGGGCAAGCGTATCTGCTGTAGTTATGGCGAAAGTGGCTAACCATGCGAATCATTTGGAAACACGTGCAACTATATTTCGTTTGGCTAAGCTGAGTTTTTTGCTGACTACCTTTGCTGTCCTGCTTTTCATTTCACTCCCGGCAGAATTTTACACCTGGTTGTTGGGAAAAGAGTTTTCGCCGGTCAAATCTGTTTTTATTCCGATGACACCTGGGATTATTTTCCTTAGCCTCGGAACTGTATTCTCG
>JBKJMR010000385.1:0-2660 GCA_046596275.1 Bacteroidia bacterium
CTTAATGCTGGGCAAATCGGAAACCACCGGTGCCTCCTCCCAGCTTTTTATCCAGGCAAACAGAAAATACAAAGTATACACCCGGAAAGGAAGCACGCACCAGAACAAAATTCCTGAATTAGCACCACGTGTTTCCGGCACAACCATTCCAAAGAAAAAAAACAAGCTCCCGCTTAAAAAAAGCCTGGCAGCAAATACCGACGCGCTTGACAGTGCAATTGATTCGGCTCTTTTAACTTCATACATGCCTGCTTGCGCCATCATCAATACGGATATGGAGATCCTGCAGTTCCGTGGATCAACGGGGATATTTCTAACGCACCCCTCGGGAAAAGCGAGTCTGAATATTCTGAAGATGACACGCCCTGAATTTGCATTTGAGCTTCGCAATGCCATCCAGCATGTGCTTAAAACAAAACAACCTGTGCGCAAAGAAGGAATTGAAATGAATCCCCAAATGATCGGAGCTTCTTTTCAACTCATGGCGCTCGATGTTAGCCTGCTCACTATTGAATGGGAAGAACCATTGCTGCTAGTCGTTTTTTCATTGCAGCATAAAGTTGAAAAATATATAGAGAGCGATAAAGGCGGAAAAAATAATACGACACAAAAAGATCTCCGCATAAAGAAGCTGATGCTGGAATTGCACAATGCAAGTCTTGAAATGAATACCGTTATCGAGTCGCAGGAAAAAGCGTACGAAGAATTGCAGGTGGCCAATGAAGAGATCGTTTCTACCAATGAAGAATTTCAAACGCTGAACGAAGAGCTTGAAACTTCAAAGGAAGAAATTGAAGCAACAAATGAAGAGCTGATCTCTACCAACCAGGAGCTGAAATTGCAAAATGACCTGCTTGCGGAATCCTACGACTATTCGCAAACGATCATTGCTACAATTCATGAGCCGATGCTTATTCTCGACAGGGGACTTAATGTAAAATTTGCGAACAAATCATTTTATAAAAAGTTCCGTGTGACCAGGGAAACAACTGAAGGAATTTCATTGTTTGACCTGGGAGATAAACAATGGAAAATTCCAAAGCTGGAGATGCTGCTCGAAAACCTGCTGCAAAAAAATACGGCGTTTGAAAATTTTGAGGTTACCGGAACCTTCCCTGTCATAGGAGAAAAAGTAATGCTGTTGAATGCAAACCGCATCATTCAAAAAACGCATGGAGAAAAATTAATTCTTCTTGCGATTGAGGATATTACGGAACGTACAGCGCAACAGCGAAAAGTAAATGAAGAGCTAACTACAAATATCCGCCTGCATCGCGAAGACAATGTTGTGCTTGAGAGGGCTGTAAAACGCAGAACTCGTCAGCTTGTTCAAAAAAACCTTGAGCTGGAAAGGGTGAATAAAGATCTGGTCACTTTTTCTTTTGTTTCGAGCCATGATCTGCAGGAACCATTACGGAAAATCCGGAATATCTCTGAATACATCGTAGAAAATGAAAAGTCAAATTTATCTGTAGATGGTAAGGAGCAGTTTACACGAATCCAGGAGACGGCAAAAAGAATGCAGCTGATGATAGAAGATCTCCTTGCTTATTCACGAAGCAAAAACCCGGTGCGCAAGCTTGAAAACACACCGCTCAGTTTAATTATTGACCAGGTAAAAAGTGATCTTGAAGATGTTCTTGCAAAGAAGAAAGCACAAATAAAGACGGGGAGGCTTTGTATGGTTAAAGTACTGCCTTCCCAGTTCCGCCAGCTGATGAGCAACCTTGTTGGAAATTCGATGAAGTTTTCCAAAGCAAATGTTCTACCGGTGCTTAAAATACAATCTAAAATTGCAAACGGATTTGCATTAACCCATGATAATCCGTCTTTACCTGCGGGCGCATTAGTTCCAAGGATAAAATATTGCCACATCATTTATACTGATAACGGCATTGGTTTTGATCCGCAATATAACGAGCGAATATTTGAAGTGTTCCAGCGTCTTCATAGCCAAGAGGAATATAAAGGAACGGGCATCGGCCTGGCCATTTGCAAAAGAATTATTGAAAACCATCATGGGTTTATTACTGCCACCGGAAAATTAAACAAGGGTGTACGATTTGATATTTATATCCCGAAATAAAATTTCATCAGAACATTTTGCAAAAATAAAATCGCCGCCACGAATATTCGTAGCGGCGATTTTATTTTTGCTTTTCTTTTTTATTCCTGAACGATTGTATTTCCTGCCATCGTCACATTTCCGTTACGGGCTAATGCGCGACCATTTAATTTTGCTCCTGTACCGAATGTGATGGATTGATACGCAATGAACGTTCCTTTAACAACAGAAGTAGTTCCGATTGTTGCAGAGCTTCCGATGATCCAGAAAATATTTCCCGGTAGCGCACCGCCGGCAAGAATAACTCTACGACCTGATGTGGTGGTAAATGCAGATGCGACCTGGATAATAAAAATTGCGTTCGGATCTCCCTGTGCATCAAACGTCACATCGCCTGAAGAAATCGCTAGCGTTGAAGTTGATTTATACAATCCGGGAGTGAGTGTAAGGCCACCAATATTTCCTGATAAGGTTACAATATCAGTAGAAGTTCTTGCTGCACCATCATTATAAGCAGTTACAATATCAAGCTTCGCCTGGTTAGCAATCGCATCATTGATATGCAATGTTCCGTTTAAAATTCCGGGAGGAAAAC
>JBKJMR010000473.1:0-3304 GCA_046596275.1 Bacteroidia bacterium
CAGCGCAGGGTAGCTAAGTCTGGATGAGATAAGCGCTGAAAGCATATAAGTGCGAAGCTCGCCTCAAGATGAGATCTTCCTTAAGAGCCGTCGAAGACTACGACGTTGATAGGTCGCAGGTGTAAAGGCAGCAATGTCAAAGCCGAGCGATACTAATTGCTCTTTAGTCTTTCTTTGGACGCCGCTTCTAATTTGTTTTTCCTTCCAATATGTTATTTAAAACATTTAAAGCCTCATGGTGGCTATAGCGACGGGGTTCACCTCTTCCCATTTCGAACAGAGAAGTTAAGCCCGTCCGCGCAGATGGTACTGCCCTAAAAGGTGGGAGAGTATGTCGCTGCCAGTTTTACGAAACCCCGGTTCATTAATTTGAATCGGGGTTTTATTGTTTTTTATATTTTACTTCCCTTCCTTCCCCGTACTTTTGGCCATTATTCAATCCTGAATGAAATCCCGTACAAAAGTCATTACATCTTTCCTTCTACTATGGCTGCTCGGATCTAACCTCTCAGCGCAAAAAGCTACCACCGATACAAACTCATTCCCGGTCGATTCAACACAGTTTTTTACTTTCACCGACAATGGTTTTGCTTACGGAAAATTCGGCAACTCTATTCCCCTCGTAAATACATTAGATAATTTTCAGAATTATCGCGAACGCCATCCAAATACAGGAAACGCAGGCTCCCCTCAAAAGCAATTGCAGCTTCCAAGATCTTCTTTCGAAACATTCAGGGCAAGACCAGGATCATTTGACTATTTCGGGTACCGGAAAGAGAACCGCAGATTTTATGATTCCGAAAAACCATACACCAAAATTCAGCTCATCCTTGGACAAAAAGAGGAGTTGAATGTTGGCGTTACCCATGCGCATCCGTTCGGGAAAAACTGTAATGTCGCAGTCGGGTTTGACAGGATCAGGTCAGCGGGATTTTACCAACGGCAGAATACAAATAATACCAGCGTTAACCTGAATGGTTGGTACCGCGCACCGGGGAAACGGTATGCAATGCTTGCGGATATTTATTGGACTTCCGTAACTGCAATGGAAAATGGTGGGATTGCTGCTGATGATGATTTTGAATTTGCTTCCCAGATTGACAGGAGAATTATTGCAGTAAATCTTTCCGCAGCCGAAACAAGTCAGCGGATGCGCGGGGCCTGGGTAAAACAATATTGGTCACTTGGACCTGTGGTGGATACGCTCACGAAGAAAAATGATTCGCTGTATTTCAAGACTAAAATTTATCCTTCCTGGGCGATCGTACACACCATCGGGATTTCGGATGAGAAATATATTTACGAAGACAGAGATCCGCAAAGTGGTTTTTATGCCAATGTTTTGCGCGATACGAGTTTCACCCACGACTCTACCTACACATGGAAAGTCGAAAATGGCTTATGGCTCGAACGTTTTCAGTTGCATGACCAGGGAAAGATCAGGAAGCTGTTTGGGAAAATCGGTGTGCGCCATGAAAGCGGTGAGATTTTTACCGACACGATTTATAGCGCATTTTCAAATTTCCTACTCGATGGAAGTCTCGATTTCAGAATAGCAGATACTGCAAGCAGAAAAAAACTAATACCGGATGCAAATCTTAAAGGATGGTTTGTTTTGAACGGATATAACAAAGGCGATTATTTTATTCATGCTGAAATTGGAAAACGCGCCAAATACACTATCACGGCAGAACAAAAACGACAGCATCCGGATTTTATCTATTCTCATTATTCCGGGAATCATCTTTCGTGGATAAATGATTTTTATTCTTCCACGCAATCTGATCTTCTTGTTACCGGGCTGAAGTTTTTCGGCAAAAGCAACCTGCTTGGTGCTACAGCCGGCCTTCACAATTATTTGATGCCGGTTTATTTTGATGAAAATTATTTACCTGCCCAATATGCCGGAGCTATAAATGCAGTTTCAGGCCGCGTTTATCTATCACTAGGTACCGCTTCCTTTAAAACCAAAACGGATTTTACCTGGAATAAGCTTCCTGAAAATTCTCCTATCCGACTTCCTGAATTTGTTGTGCGCGAATCTATCTACGGAAATTTCAGGTTGTTCAAAAAAGCATTACAGCTGCAGGTGGGAGTGGATGCAACATGGCTTTCTGCTTTTTATGGGGATGCTTACAATCCGAACATTTCGCAATTCCATATTCAGAATACGAAAGAGATCGGGAATTATGTTTTTATTGATGCCTGGCTAAGCATAAAAGTCAAGCCGGTAAGGATCTTTGTAAAAGCTGACCATCTCAACGCAGGAATGTTTGGTAGAAATTATTACCTCATTCCACATTATCCGCAGAATGATTTTGCCATAAAATTCGGGTTATCGTGGGTGTTTAACGACTAAAAAAGACTCCGTTTTCTCCAGGATAATTGTAGTCGCGCCCGTATTCTCTTTCACAAATTTCCCAGCTTTCATTCCGGCATCTTCCCGCTTCATTTTATCTGAAAGCAATTCATTCAAAACAGTTTGTAATTCCTGTCCGGTCTGTACACCGAACCCGCCACCAGCCGCAATCAATTCTTTCGCCTCATTAAATTTCTCAAACCGCGGACCAAACACAACAGGAATTCCATACACCGCAGCTTCCAAAGTATTATGAATGCTCTTCCCGAATCCGCCGCCGATATACGCGATGTTTCCATATCCATAAAGCGATGAAAGCATCCCGATATTATCGATGATTAAAACATCAGCAAAAACATCAGTATCAAAATTGTCAGGTGAGTCAAGAAGTTCTGAGTATCTCCTTATAGCAAGAATGTCCACTCCTGCAATTGTCAAATCTAATTCTAGCTGTTTGATACGAGAAGGTGAAATTTCATGTGGCGCGATGAGTAACTTCCAACCTTCAGCAAAGTGCTTTTTTATTGCAGGAAACAAAACATCTTCATCTGCTTTCCAGGTGCTTCCCGCAACAATCACTTTTTGATTCAATGAAAATTTCTCAGCAATCGCAATTTCTTTTGCACCCGAAGCAATAGCAACAACACGATCAAATCGCGTATCACCCGCAGCAATAACATTTGTAATGCCAATCGTTTTCAAAAGCTCCGCCGAATTTTTCTCTTGTGTAAACAGGAACGAAAATCCTTTTAACGCTTCACGAAAAATTCCTCCGTGCGATTTGAAAAAGATTTGGTCCTCCCTAAATATTCCGGAAACAAGAAAATGCGGAACCTTCTTTTTGCGAATTTCTGCCAAAGTATTCAGCCAGAATTCATACTTCACAAAAAACACGATCGAAGGATTCACAAGCGAAATAAATCGTTTTGCATTCGCCGTTGTATC
>JBKJMR010000529.1:0-3418 GCA_046596275.1 Bacteroidia bacterium
CTTTATCACCGCCTGTTTTTTTCTTTTAGTCTTCCCTGCAAACGCGCAGACTGTCCAGGGCAAAATAAAATCTACAGGCGATGCCAATCTTCATGTGATCCGCCTATTCGCTGATTCATTTCCACAGGTTGCACTCACTTTTCATGCGGAGACAGATTCCGGTTTACCAGTCTGGAATTTGCAAAACCGTGATGTGCGCGTGGAAGAAAATGATCAGCGTGGGAAGATCACGAGCTTTCGTCTTTTATCCGAAGAACATCATCTGCAAACAATGCTTGTCATTGATCATTCTGGTTCGATGAAAAGGGACCGGAGATATTATGAATGGGTAAATGCAATTGATTGGGATACGATTCCATTTACAGATACGATTCGACAATATTGTTATGTTCAGTCTATGCCAACATACACCTGGTCGCCTGTTCAAACCGGTTATGCTGACGGTGAAATTTCATATAGCGGACCCACCGTGCCATGCATAATGCGTGATACATTTTACGTATTGAGACGAATGCCGGAATGGCCGGGACCAACACCGCTCTGGTATGCGCAACAAGGTGCGAAGGTGTTTATTAAATCCATGAATTCGCCGCAGGATACAACAGGCTTGATCGGATTTTCTGATTTTCCTGGTGTTTACATTCCACATGCGAAGAATTCAGAAAATGTTTTTTCACAAATTGATGCGATGCGCCCGGACGGAGCAACTGCTTTTTATGATGCGGTGGATCAATCGCTCAATCACCTTGTCTACCACCGTGGCTTGCGTGCGATTGTTGCGCTTACTGATGGCCGCGATAATTCTTCGCGTATGTCGCTTGTGAATCTTATTGCCAAAGCGAAAAAAATGCGTTGCCCTGTTTATGTCATCGGGTTAGGGAATGTCGACCAGGTTGCGTTGGCACAATTGACAAGTGAAACGGGCGGTGAATTGTATTTAACCAATGATGCAACAAAGCTGGAAGAAGTTTTTCTGAACATCAGCAGGAAATTGCAGGCAGTTTATGAAGTTGTTTATGAATCTCCGTTTCTAAAATCAAGTGAGCCAACACATGCACTTCAGTTGCGATTTGATGTGGATTCCATGTTTTTAAATTCGCAGATAATTGATTTGCCTTTGCCGGAATCAGTGATCACTCATTTGCAAAAGCGTGAAGCAAAACAAATGGCTTTCCAGCAACGTTTTCCGCTTGTGGATTCAACAACAAAAGCTAATGAAGGAACTGTTGTTGAAAGCACGGAAGCTAATTTGCCGGAAATAAAAACAGATACGCCAGCGGAGAATGAATTTCCATATGAAACATTAGGAATAACATTTTTAGCTGTCGGTGCAGGAACATTGATCTATAAAAAAGTGAAGCGTGATTCTAAAAGGTCCGCTCAGCTGAGAATTGTAAATGTATTTCCAAATCCTTCCAGCGGTCCAGTGACAATTAATTATTTTGCTGATGCAGAAATTGCAGCACTTCGGTTGACTGTGATGAATGGTGAAGGAAGAGAAATTTATTCCCAGGCATTAGAAACCACTTCGCAATCGGTAGAAATTGATTTGAGTGGTGAAGCGACAGGAATTTACCTGGTGCAGATACAATCGGCTTCAGCTGTTTCGGAAGTGAAGAAGCTTATTCTGCACCGATAATTATTTTCTAAGATTAAAGGAACGCATTACATTCGTGTATGCATTCATTCTTTCTCAAAACAGTTCTTGCCGCTTTTTTACTCGCACCTTTTTGCATTCACGCTCAAAAGGAAAAGCGAAAAGTTTTCACTACAACTCCTGCTTACGATGAGATTATCGCTACGTACACCAAACTTTCAACAAACAGCAAAATTGTAAAGCTTACGGAATGCGGCACAACTGATATCGGAAAGCCGCTGCATCTTGTGATCATTTCCAAAGATGGAAAGTTCGACCCGGCAAGTGCAGTGACAAAAACAAAAATATTCATTAATAACGGCATTCATCCAGGTGAACCCGATGGGATTGATGCGTGTATTGAATTGACACAAACGTTTGTTGCGCATCCTGAATTGCTTCCTGCAAATGTGGTGATCTGCATAATTCCTGTTTACAATGTAGACGGAAGTTTGAACCGAAGCTCAACAAGTCGCGCAAATCAAAATGGTCCGGAAGAGTATGGATTTCGCGGTAACGCAAAAAACCTTGATCTCAATCGGGATTTTATAAAGTGTGATGCACAGAATACGCTTTCGCTCGAGAAAGTATTTCGTCAATGGACACCGGATATTTTCATTGACACGCACGTTTCGAATGGCGCAGATTATCAATACGTGATGACGTTGATTGAATCACAGCGGAATAAGATGAATCCGGTTGTTTCGGATTATGTGAAGACTAAGATGCTTCCTTCAATTTATGAAACGATGAAAGCTAAGAAGTACGAAATGTGCCCATACGTGGAAACAATTGGAGAAACTCCCGAGTCAGGCATTGTAGGTTTTCTCGAAACGCCACTATTTTCTACCGGTTATGCTTCTTTGTTTAATTGCACCAGCTTTGTAACAGAAACACATATGTGGAAGCCATACAATGATCGTGTGTGGGCTACTTATGAATTTATCTTCGCAATCATAAATTATGGCTCAAAAGAATACGAAGCAATATTCAAAATGCACCGGGAGGCGGATGATTTTGTAAAAAACCAAAAGACATTTAATCTTAATTGGCAACTTGATACAGCCAAATTCGAATGGATCAGCTTTAAAGGATTTGAAGCAAAGCATAAGCTCTCTACTATTTCAAATCAGCAACGATTGTATTATGACCGGAGCAAGCCTTATACCAAACAGGTAAAATATTTTAATTCTTATTTTCCCACAACGACTGTGATTGCTCCTGAGTATTATATAATTCCACAAGCTTACGACAAAGTCGTGGATCGTTTGCAATTGAATCAAATCGAAATGAAATTTCTTTCAAAAGATACAATGATGGAAGTGGAGGTATATTATATCGAGGATTATGAAACAAAAAAATCTCCATACGAATCGCATTATCTCCATTCAGAGGTGAAGATTTCCCGTGAGGTTCAGACGATACAATATTACCGGGGAGACTGGATTGTGCAAACTAACCAGCCTTCTAACCGTTACATCGTTGAAACCCTGGAACCTGAAGGCGGAGATAGCTTTTTTGCATGGAATTTTTTTGATGGAATTTTACAACAGAAAGAGTGGTTCAGCGATTATATTTTTGAGGAGGCTGCGGATAGTATTTTAAAATCTGATCCAGCATTAAAAGCACAGCTCGTAACAAAACAAAAATCGGATGAGACGTTTGCAAAAGACCATTGGGCTCAGCTTTATTTTGTTTATTCGCATTCAGCGTATATGGAAAAAACCTACAGGCGATACCCGGTAGGTTTTTTCCATATACGCTGAATGCGAATAAACAAAA
>JBKJMR010000005.1:0-15038 GCA_046596275.1 Bacteroidia bacterium
TTTACATACAATTGGACACCCGGCAATCCAACAGGCGACGGAACAACTTCTGTTACCGGATTAACAGCAGGAACATGGACCGTAACAACGACTGACGCAAACGGTTGCATCGCTACAAACGCGTTCACTGTAACACAACCACCTGCAATTTCTGTAACCGCATCGGCACAAACCAATGTTTCTTGTTTTGGTGGAAGCAACGGCGCAGCTTCAATCAACGCAGCAATCGGCGGCGCAGGTGGATTTACATACAATTGGACTCCGGGCAATCCAACAGGCGACGGAACAACTTCTGTTACCGGATTAACAGCAGGAACATGGACGGTGACAACAACTGATGCAAATGGTTGCACCGCTACAAACGCGTTTACTGTTACACAACCTTCATCTGCGCTTGCTTCCACTTCATCTGCAACTTCAATTCTTTGTAACGGAGGAAATGCAACAGTAACAGTTACTGCTTCGGGTGGAACTTCACCATACACAGGAACCGGAACATTCACTGAAGTTGCAGGAACATATTCTTACGTTGTAACAGATAACAACGGTTGCACAAGCACAACTTCGGTTACGATCACTGAACCAACGCTTCTTGTTTCGGCCTTATCTCAAGGTGCAATTCTTTGCAACGGCGGAACTGCAGAAATAACAATTACTGCTTCAGGCGGAACAGCACCTTACACAGGAACAGGTGTATTTAATGAAGTTGCCGGGAACTATACTTATGTTGTAACTGATGCGAATGGTTGCTCACGCACAACATTCATTACAATTACAGAACCAACAGTTCTTACTTCTGCTTCAACAGCAAGTGCAATTCTTTGTAATGGAGGAAATGCAACAGTAACAGTTACTGCTTCCGGCGGAACATCACCTTATATCGGTGAAGGAATATTTACAGTGACAGCAGGAACATATTCTTACACTGTAACGGATGCAAATGGTTGCACAAGCTCAACTTCAATTACCATTACTGAACCGGCTGCTCTTGTTTCTGCTTCAACTGCAACATCAATTCTTTGCAACGGCGGAAATGCAACAGTTACAGTTACTGCTTCCGGCGGAACTTCTCCTTACACAGGTGAAGGAACATTTACTGAGGTTGCAGGAACATATTCTTACCTGATCACAGATGCAAATGGTTGCACCAATTCAACTTCTGTTACAATCTCTGAACCGACTGCTATCACCTACTCTTCCATGCAAACCGATGTTTCTTGTAATGGTGGAAATAACGGCAGCGCAATGGTGATGGCTTCTGGCGGAACAGGATCATTCACTTACGCATGGACTTCAGGTGGAAATACTGCTACTGAAACAGGATTGGTTGCTGGAAATTATTCAGTTGTGATTACTGATGCAAATTCTTGTTCGGCAACCGCAACATTCACAATCTCCGAACCAACAGCAATCACATTTACTTCATCACAAACTGATGTGTCATGTAATGGTGGAAATAATGGTTCCGCAATGGTTGTTGCTTCAGGCGGAACAGGTGCCTATACTTACGTTTGGTCTTCAGGTGGAACTTCTGATATGGAAACAGGATTAACCGCAGGAAATTATTCAGTGCTAATCACTGATGCAAATTCCTGTTCAGCAACTGCCATCATCACGATTACGGAACCAACAATCCTTTCTGCTTCAGTAATCAATGCTGTTAATCCAACAACCTGCGGCGGAACTGATGGTTCTATCGACATCGCTGTAACAGGCGGAACAGCTTCTTATTCGTTCCTGTGGAGCAATGGCGATATCAATGAAGATCTCACAAACATTGCTACAGGTGCTTATAGTGTTTCTGTTACAGATGCAAACGGATGTATTGCGACAACAAGCGCTTCAATCAACGATCCTGGTGCGCCGATTGTTACTGTTTCCTTACCAATGGATACTGCATGTGGAAGTTTCCCCGGAACAATTAATCTTTCCGGTGAATCACCTGCGGGTGGAACGTGGAGCGGAACTACTGTAAGCGGAAATACATTTGATCCGTATGCTGAGGGAATAGGAACGCATTACATCAGCTACACATTCACGGATGCAAACGGATGCACAGCCAACGCAACAGACAGCATCTTTGTTGATGCTTGTATCGGAATTGAAACCATCACAACAACTGAATGGAATCTTTTCCCGAATCCGACAAATGGCGCAATCAACATTACAACAACGGCTGAATTAAACAGTGATGTAATCGTTGAAGTTTATTCCGTTGACGGAAAATTAATCCGCAGCGAAAACAAACAGCAGTCAAAAATGATCACGCTGGATATGACAGCTGAACCGGTTGGTGTTTATTTCATTCGCATCACAGCAAATGATAAAGTAAGCATACAACGTATCGTGAAAATTTGAAAATAAAACTTTGCCGGGCGGTAGTTTTAATTTGTAAAATGAAAAAGAGGCTAACATGATGTTAAGCCTCTTTTTTATTTATGTTGAATGCTGACAGTCGACTACTGGCAACGGAAAACTAGCTATTTTTTATTCTCCACCACCTTCGGCACTTTAAAATAATCCGAATCGTGTTTTGGGGAATTTGCTAAAACATCTTTTTGTGACAGCGGAGGTTTCACTTCATCTTCACGTAAACTATTTACTTCATCTGTCATGTAAATAAGCGGCTCGATATTATCCGTATTTAATTCATTCAGCTTTTCTACAAAACCGATCATACGGTTCATGCTTACGATCATCTTTGCTTCTTCCTCGTTTTCAAATTCGAGCCGTGCAAGATGGGCGGTATTTTTTACGGTCTGACTATCGATGCTCATTGTTTGAGAGTTTTCAAGATGATTTCACGCACATTATGACGCAAAGATATTAAATCTTCTTCCTTCATCCCTTTTGTCGGGATCGGCTGATGCAAAACACATTTAGAAATACCGGAACGACCATGTGATTTGAAAAAACCGCCATTCTGCAGAAGCTTCCAGTTATTTTTAAAAGTAACCGGCACGATCGGAACCTGGTTTTCAATGGCAAGACGAAATGCGCCATTCTTAAATGGCTTTAATCTTCCTTTAGATTCAATTGTTCCTTCCGGAAAAATAAAAACGCTTTCACCTTTTTGCAATCGCTCCGAAGCGGTTTGAAATGCTCTGTATGATCCGGTTCGACTGCTGCGATCAACATAAATATTCATATCACGAAAAAATATCCGGAATAAAGGAGCTTTTTCAATTTCCATTTTCCCCATATAGATCATGTATTTCGGCACCACGATATAGCTGATGACAATATCGAGATACGAAGAATGATTCGCCACATATACACACGGCACAGGAAGATCTTCTGCGGGAATTTCTCTTTTCACCTTTACAAAAATCCCCGGAACAAGCAAGATCCATCGCGCCCAAAAACGCATCAGCCGAAACGCACCGTGATATGTTTTCCGCTTCGAAAGTAAGATCAGGAAAATCGGGTAAAGCACGATAAGTCCCACGACGAAATTCAAAATGAAAAACGTTTTCCAAAGCGCACGCGGGATTATTCCGAAATAATGAAGAAGCATTAGCGCAAAGATAATGAAAGCGGATGTGCAGATTCATTGATGTGCAGATGTGCAGATGAAATTGACTTGATTCAGGAGAAATCGTACAAAAGCTTCCATTTACAGCTATTCATCTGCACATCTGCACATTCACACATCAAAAAAGCAGTATTTTTGATTCCGAAAATAAATTTTATGGCACGCATCCTCACAGGTATTCAAAGCACCAACATCCCTCATCTCGGCAATTTGCTCGGGGCGATTATTCCTGCTATTAAACTTTCAAAAGAAAGCGGGAACAACAGTATTTTTTTCATTGCCAACCTGCACTCGCTTACTGCGATTAAAGATGCACAGTTTCGCAGGGAAAGTACGGACGCGGTTGCTGCAACCTGGCTGGCATTCGGGTTAGACACGGATAAAAATATTCTCTTTGCTCAAAGTGATGTTCCTGAAGTTTGTGAGCTGACATGGTATTTGAATTGTTTCATGTCGTATAAGCGTTTGCAGCTTGCGACTTCCTTCAAGGATAAATCAGAAAATCTTGCCGATGTGAATGCGGGTCTTTTACTTACCCGGTTTTGATGGCTGCAGATATCCTGATGTATGACACGAATATAGTTCCGGTCGGAAAAGATCAGCTGCAACATTTGGAATTCGCGCGCGATCTTGCTGAGAAAGTGAATCATCATTATCAAAAAGAAATTTTTGTTGTTCCGGAAGGTAAAGTGGATGAGCAGACCATGGTGATCCCGGGAACGGATCGCGACAAAGATGGCAACATGCGCAAGATGAGTAAATCGTATAATAATTACATCAATATTTTTCTGCCTGAAAAGGAATTAAAAAAAGCAGTGATGGGAATTGAAACCGATTCTACCCCACTCGAAGCGCCGAAAAATCCGGATAACGATATTCCTTTTGCATTATACAAAGTCATCGGCACAGCAGAACAAACGGAAGACCTGCGCAAAAAATACCTCGCAGGAAATTTCGGATACGGTCACGCGAAAACTGCTTTATTTGAATTGATCATGGATCGTTTTAAAAATGAACGTGAAGCTTATTCGCGTTACATGAGTGATAAAGCATTGCTGAAAGCGGAATTGAAAAAAGGGGAAGACAAAGCCCGTGCAATTGCAACTCCTGTGCTTAACCGTGTAAGAGAAGTGATGGGATTCTGATCTGATCAGACTTATTGCAATCCGGAATTTAAGGATTTCCTGAAATGGTCATAGTAGAAACAGGATCCTGCATAACTTTACTTTGCCATAAATAGCCATTCACTGAAACAGAAAACTTCAGCTCGAATGTAGGGGCGCTGCAATCCACTGTCATCGAAAGAAACTGATTCTTATCCAGTAGAACTGCTCCCGAATTCCATGTAGCATTGGAAGAATTAGCCACCGTAGTCCCACCACTCTTATCAGAAGTGTAGCTGATATTATAAGATGGTGAGTCAGCAGAAGTTTCTTTGACGGAATAAATTATTTTAAATTCATCCAGCTCTTTATTGCAATTGCTGAACATTAAAATAAATAAAACCGAAAGCACCGCAAGACGAAGCATATGCAAGTATACGGCAGGAAAGATGAAAAGTTATCTGACGAATATATAAGTGGTAAGAATCATTTGTTCAACGGAGGAATGTGCTAATTTGCCAATTTGCTAATGTGCTAACATTAACCGGACCCGCAAATTATCATCCTGGCTTTTGTCGTGTTGCGCCTGACCTTTGCGGAGGTAGTGCACAATTTCCGGAAGCACAACCGAAAGCAAACAGCCCCATGGAGGCAAAATAAATTCCCGGCAAGGCAATCAGCCAGTCATTATCCATTATGGATTGGATCACCAATATAATTCCGACGGCTAAATAAAGCACTCGACGGAAGGTCCAGCCAGTTAAAATTCTTTCTTTCATTTTAGCTTATTCATTAAAGGAAATACAACACTTGTTCAGCAGCTAAAAATTCTTTGTTATTTGTTATCTCGATCCGCATTTTATTTTTTAGCTGACGTCAGCAGGTAGTAAGATCGTTGATTTCATTATGACCTTTGATTTTATTGAATTTGAAATCAAGCAAGCTGCTTCAGATTTTAATAAAACGCGTTCAGCTTTTGGGCGGTCCTTTTCATCTGCAATCGTAACAGTAGGTTCAAGCAGAACTTCCGTTACCAGGAATTTTCCATCCACCTGTTCAAGCTTGCCTTTTGATTTGCAGCTGAATTTAGAAAAAGGCAATTTAGAATTTTCTGCAATCGACAAAAACGTGGTCATCAGACAACTGTTCACTGCTGCGGTAAATAAATGTTCCGGCGACCAGATGCCTGCTATTCCTTTCGGAAATTCAGGTGGTGTTGCCACTTCAATGCAATTAGTTGTATCGTGGCTTAACTCCGGTGAACACACGATTCCTTTTCGGTCACCGGTCCAGCTTACATCCACATTATAATAATGCGCTTCCATCCTATTTGATTTTATACTGTAAGCTGTTCCAGCCACCACCATTGTACACTTCCGGAAATCCTTTTGACTTCAAAATGCTCTTTGCAGAAGCACTGCGCATTCCCGATGCACAACAAGTGATCACAGGCTTATCTTTTTTAATTTTTGACAAATTGCTTTCAAGACTTTGTAACGGAATATTTATTGAACCCCTGATATGTCCATCCTGGAACTCTGCCTTCGTTCGAACATCAATAATTACCGCACCGTCCCTCATTAGCTGAATGTAATCCACTTTCGGACCTAAACCGAATAATTTTTTAATTGTGTTTATCATTTTTAGTTGTTTAGATTGTTTGATCATGATAATAATTCACATCCATCCACGAACCGCCATTATAACATTCAATACCCTGCTGTGCGAGATAACCATGCGCCTGCCCGCTTCTTCCACCCGATGCGCAACACAGCACCAAAGGCATCTTAAGCATTTTAATTTCATCCATCCGCATATCCATTTCAGGCAAAGGAATATTGATGGAGCCGGGAACATTTCCACTCACAAATTCACCGCGACTACGCACATCAACGATCGTACCCTGCTTTGCTTTGATGAGCTGTTTGATATTCATTCTTTCCTGTTTTAGTTTTGAAATAACTCTTTAATAATTCTTGTGCTAAACTTAACTTTTAACGAGCTCATTCTTAAAGCCCTTTACCGCTTCTCCAAGATCATTCACACTGAATTTTTTATCAATCAAAGAGGTGATAATGGAACTACCGGCAGCGCTCCTGTACCCCGCAGCACAGTGCACCACAATCGGTTTGTGAAGTGGAATTTCATTTATCCGCTCTCTTAATTCATGCAGTGGAATGCTGATAGAATTTGAGAAAATCTTTCCTTCCATCACTTCTGAAAGATTGCGGACATCGATAATTGTAAAATCGTCTTCCTTATTTTTTAATTCTGCCGGATCAAAAGAATTCATTGTCTCGTTTCCATATTCTCCAACAAACGCAAGCACCAGTTGTTTTTCATAGCCGATCTTTGCGATACGCTCAATAAGCCGGTTTAATACAAGCTCATTCTCAGCAACGAGATAAAATTTTTCTTCCGGGTTTACAATGCTGCCTAACCACGTTTCAAATTTTGTATCATTCATCAGGTTGAATGCGCCTTTTAAATGCGTTTTTTTGAACTGCTCCTGTGATCTCGTATCAATAATCAGTATGGAAGGGTCAAGTGAATTCGCGCAAGATATGCAGGTAACAGGTTCTCTTTTTTCAACCGCTGAAATGCTTGCTGAATAATCAGGAGCACCTTTTTTATTTACAGCCACGTCAAAAGGAAAATATTTAGGAATAAATGGCTGACCCGAAAGCAATTCTTTTACAAACGCAGTCTCAACTGTTTTTCGTAAACACCAGTTGCTTATTTTTTCCGCGCCGATCGTGCTGGTGTTTTGTTCGCTCAGCCCTTTACCACACAAGCTGCCTGCACCATGAGCAGGATAGACGAGCACATCATCAGCTAATGTCATCAGCTTTTCATGCAGTGAATGAAACATTTGTTTCGCCAGTTCTTCCCGCTTTGCTGTGATGGCCCCCGCTTGCTCACGCAAATCAGGTCGTCCGCAATCGCCGATAAATAAGGTGTCGCCGGTAAAAACAGCTTTGGATTTTCCATTTTCGTCGATGGCTACAATACAAATGCTGTCGGGAGAATGACCCGGTGTGTTCAAAGATTTGAGCGTCACATTCCCTAAAACAATTGCATCGCCTTCATCAAAGGTCAGGTGCTCATATTCCGCACCCAGGAGTTTACTCACATAAATAATTGCCCCGGTTGTGTTGTGAATTTCCAAATGACTGCTCACAAAATCAGCATGCGGATGCGTTTCTATTACAGCGGTAATTTTTGCGTTATGCTGCTTTGCAAAATCATAATAAGGCTGCGGGTCTCTTGCAGGATCTATAAGCGCCACTTCTCCATTACTTAAAATAGCATAGGAATAGTGCGCTAAATTTTTGTCCTCAAATTGTTTGATTTCCATAATCTGTTTCTTTTTTGATGATACAAAGGTGAGCATATGCTTGCGCGTATACAGTCACTTTTGTTACATAACACAAATTATTTCTGAAACCACATTTTAAAGCAGTTCCCTGCGCCATTTGCTGCGAATATCCCAACACATCACCAAAGCCGGAATAATAATAATTGCACCACCAAGACCAAGCAAGCCGGCAACTGCTCCTATTAATGCAACAATGATTGCGCTTTACCAGTCCATATTATTACTCCTTTTTTCTTGTGAAAATTCCAAATGGCCAGTACAGCGGGCAAAAACTAATAAAGCTTGTCAGAATAAAAACGCCTGCAATAATGAGCAACACAATTGCAATTGTTCCTGAAATGACGTTTGTAAAATATAAAACCGCGATTGTTATGGCAGCAAGTATCCTGATGATCTTGTCGGCTGTGCCCATGTTTTTTTTCATTGGATGTGGTTTAAGGTTTATGTCTTATACAAAAATGACATCAAAAAAAAGGACATAAAAACGATCGTCGTCGCTATGTATGATGAACGTCATCGCTTCCTGATTTGACAAAAATGAAAATCCTTTACTGTAATGTCTTTAGAAATCTTCCGGCTGATCCCCGGATGTTGTAACTGATTTCGTTACAAAGTTGAAGCAATCTACCCGGCTTTACTGTCACTTTTGTTACACAAGCGAAATTTTATTTCTTCCGAGCTTAACTAATCCTTCATCCTCCATTTGTTTAAGCAGGCGGGAAACAACAACACGCGCAGTTCCAAGTTCATTGGCAATTTGTTCGTGCGTTACATACAATGTGTGACTTTGTGTTATCTCACATTTCTTCCTGATAAAATCCAAAATCCGTTCGTCCATTTTCTTAAACGCAACAGCATTTACTACTTCAAGCAATTCCTCAAAACGTTTGTGATATAGGCGGAAGATATAGTCGAGCCACTCCGGGAATTCTTTAATAAGCAGGTTCACTTTATCAATTGGAATAAAAAGGATTTCTGTTTCTTCTTCAGCGATCGCTTTCACTTTACTTGTGTCGCGATGAATTCCACCTAAGAAAGACATGATGCAGCTTTCGCCTGCCTTAATATAGTAGAGCAAAATTTCCCTGCCATCATCATCAGTACGCATTACACGAATGCTGCCTTTTGTAACAATAGGAATAGCTTTGATGAATGTATTTTCATTCAGAATAACATCCTCAGGAGAAAATACTTTTGTAAAGCCATATTCAGCAAGCTTTTCACGCATTGCCTGTGACGATCTGAATTCAACAATTTCATTTAATTCCATAAACAAACTTCCTTCCTTTTTGAACGTTTATTTCACCTGCTATTCAACCATCAAATTACAACCTCTTACATCACTATTATCAAATCTCCCCAAAATTTCGAAGCTTTGATCTTCATGCAACTTTCCTAAATCGGATGTGGAAATGAAACTACAGCTGTAAAGGTTGGCAAGATCGATGATATTTACTCCGCCTGTTTTTCCTGTTGCTGCATAAGAAAGCGGGTCGTTCATTTCACGGATCTTTATTTTCATCCAGGGCGGACAATTAAAAATTCCGTTTCCTTTTGAATAAGCTTGCGATAATAATTCTGTCATGCCATATTCGGAATGGATTCGCGGAACATGAAAAGCATTTTTGAGAATGGAATGTACTTCATCGCGCACCATTTCTTTTCGTTTACCTTTCATTCCGCCGGTTTCCATTACTACACAATTTGTAATGTCTTGCGAAAATTTCTCTGCGAGATCAAGCAGTGCATATGTGACGCCAAGTAACAAAACTTTTTTTCCTGCTGCTTTTAATTGTTTCAACTTTTCGGAAAGCGCTTCGTAATTATTAAGATAAAATCCTGAATCGACGTTTTTACTTTCAACGATCAGCTCATTCGCCATGTAGACTAATGATGAACCATCGCGTTCGAGGTAGGATGGTAATAAGGCAAGAATTGTCCATTCGTTCAGCTCACCATAAAAATTTCTGAATGATCGCAGAAAGCTTTCAAGGTAAATCGAAATAGCTGCTACTTCATGCCTGCTGGTGATTTGCCCGGTAGTTCCACTGCTCGTAAAAACAATTTCAGGCTCTTTATCTGAAGAATAAATTTTGTGCGTTTTAAAAAGCTCGACAGGAAGAAATGGAATGTCGGAAAGGCTTTTTACGGAATCCGGCGTTTTATTAATTCCTTTTGCGAATGTTGCGTAAACGGGATTATACTCAAATTGAAAGCGGAAAATTTCTAACGCAAGCGAATCGAATTTTTTTTCGTCAGCTGAAAAAATACGATCGTGAAAATATTCGCCCTTCATTTTACAAAGATCACGAAAGGAATTCAAATATGTGTAATCAGCGTAATCTGTGGCTGGAAAGGTTGCCACAGATTACGCAGATTGCGCAGATTAAAAATCGGAAGGATTAATAAAAAAGATGCTAGTAAACTACGGCTTGTAGAAGAACATGAACACGTAATAGATAAGCGCGCTTAGAATTCCGGTTACTGGAATGGTTAAGATCCATGCCCAAAGCAAATTGATTGTTACGCCCCAGCGGACAGCGCTTAAACGTTTTGTTGCGCCAACACCCATGATCGAACCTGCGATGGTGTGCGTGGTGCTTACCGGAATTTTCAAACCTTCAGCAAGGAATAAGGTAACAGCACCTGCAGTTTCAGCAGCTACACCTTCGAATGGTGTAACTTTCGTGATTTTTGTTCCCATCGTTTTTACGATCTTCCATCCTCCGCTTAATGTTCCTAAACCAATTACGGTATAACACGCTAACGGAACCCATGTTGGCATTTCTTCGAATGAGCTGATGCTTCCGCCTGCAATTAACGCTGCGGTAATAATTCCCATTACTTTCTGTGCATCATTTCCACCGTGACCGATACTGAATGCTGCAGAAGAAACCAGCTGCAAACGTTTGAACCAGGAAGTAGATCTTGCATTATTCAAAGAACTCATGAATAAGGTAAAAACCGCAATCACGACAAGAATAAATCCAAGCAGTATCCATTTGAAATTGGAACCATGAAACAGCACTTTCATATAATAAGAGTCGAAGTTTGCTTTCAGATTTGATTCGTCAAACCGCTCAGGAGATGCAACGTTTATGCGATGTGTTTCTCTTATTGTTGCTTCAAAACCGGCGTCTTCTATGTTGGCAAGAACCGCCGCTGTCAACTTTTCATTTTCCGTTGTTTCATCCGCCTTTTTAAGATAAGCTGTCTTCAATACAAATACAGTTCCTGTTTTATCCGGATTACCCAATGAATCTTTCCCGGCTTTTAAAACTGGTGCATATTCTTTTTCATTTTCATCTTTAAACGTCAGCGCTTTTTTCAAATCTTCCTTGTTTGCTTTTTTATCCAGCACAAGTGTATACGCACTTCCGCCTTTAAAATCTTTTTTGAATTCGAGCTTTGAAGTAACAAACCAGCAAACCAAAACGATCACCAGCAAGGAAAACAGCTTAGGGTAAATGGTTTTTCGGAATGAATTTAAAAACCAGATGGAAATAATAAATGCAACCGTCATCCCGATCAACGGAGCGAGAACAATAAAGCTGGCCGTTTTAATAATAAGACTTTGTTCGATCGAACCAAAACCACCATGTGCAATTGCGGCTCCGGCAAATCCACCAATAAGTGTATGCGAAGACGAAGATGGAATTCCTTTCCACCAGGTAATCAGGTTCCATGTAATCGCTCCGATCAACCCGGAAATAATCACCGGAAGCGTTACGAATTCTTTGTGAACGGTTTTCGCAACTGTATTCGCAACACCGTGATCTTTAAAAATGAAAAACGCAAGGAAGTTAAAAAGCGCTGCCCAGATTACCGCCTGAAACGGTGTAAGCACTTTTGTAGAAACAACGGTTGCAATCGAGTTTGCCGCATCATGAAATCCATTGATATAATCAAAGATGAGGGCAAGAACGATGATGATTATTAAAAGTGTCATGCGGTAATCTTAGTGTGCATTTGAAACGATACCAGGATCTTCGAAAGCTTAAGCGTATTTGATAATGATCGATTCGATAACATTCGCCGCATCTTCGCATTTATCAGTTGCAGTTTCGAGGGCCTGCAGAATTTCTTTGATCTTGATCAGCTTCACTGCATCTTTTTCTTCGTCAAACAATCTTCCGATCGCAAGATTGAAAACATCATCCGCATTATTTTCTAAGCTGTTGATACGTACACAAGCTTCTTTGATCTCGTCGATACGTTTCATGCCTTCGAGATTCGTTACCGCAACATTCAGCTCGATCGATCCTTTAAGAATGATCTCAGAAAGCATCACCATCGGCTCAGTGATCTCTGTCACTTTATACATTTCAAGACGCTTCGCAGTTCCATTGATAAGATCAAGAATATCATCAATAGAAGAAGTAAGCGCATGAATATCTTCGCGGTCGAATGGTGTGATGAAATTTCTTCCGAGCTCATTAAAGATCATATGCGTGATATTATCACCCGTATGTTCGATCTGCTCAATTTCATGGATCAGCTCTTTGCGTTTTTCAAGCGGCGCATTGACGAGCTCTACCAACACTTTAGATCCCTTCACAAGGTTTTCTGTTGCTTGCTTAAAAAGAGGAAAAAATTTGCGGTCTTTCGGAAGGAGATACTGGAGGATTCCCATGAGATGTATGAATTTATTTTAATGAACTCTTCGGCAAATGTAAAGTCAATGGATGGATTCCTATATTAAGAAATTGTTATGGCTTAACGGCCTGATTTTCAAGACCAAATTGATCAAAATCAAGTAAAATCCGGATATATCTCAACCTGATCAATAGCTGAACTGGAGCTGCAAACGCAATAAACTTCCGTCCTGGTTATAAAATTCTTTTGCCTTATCGGAAGTATTACGAATGGAATAAACATAGCTTGCGGTGATCTCAAGATTCTTTGAAAACTGGCACTCTAAGCCGAAATCATATTCATTCACTTTAAGAGCCTTTGCATCCGTCGCACTTTTTACACCGCCGGAATAATATTGCACGCGTGTATAAGGAATAAGGACCATTTTTGTTTTAGGAACTTTGACCATATAAAATGCAGTGATAAATCCGCCACGTAAATGTCTTGAAGCAATAGAATCCATGCGCACATCGTACTGCGGACTTTCACCCACATTATATTCTGCAAGCAATCCGAATGGCTGTGGCGCTAATGCAATACTGAATGCTGCACGCTGATCACGATAAGTAGAAGTTGCATTTTTTTTCACAGTGGATGTAGCCTGCCCGCTTTCCAGTGTATAAAACCCGGTATAACCCTGGATGCCAATCTCAAAAATTTGTTTGCGAACCTCGAATGGATAAGAAAGTCGCGCAACAGCATGGAGATTATTATTCAATTCAGGTTTTCCCATTCCCTGTCCGTTATAAATTCCAATACCAAACACGCCATAATTATTCGAACCCTTCAACCCTTTATCGCTGAGAAACTGGTAACGTTCCTGTGCTTTGCGTGGCGTCCAGTAAAAAAATGCGCCAAGATCACGTTCGCTTGGCACTGCTGTATTTAATCCTTCCGCACGATCAAGCGCCAAACGGTTCTGGCTCGACTGCATGTTTTCGTAACCAAAAGGAACTTTACTCTGACCGACACGAAAACGAAAAACTTTTGCGGTGTCAATAAAAATATCAGCATACAAGTCGCGGACCTGTCCATAATGTACGACAGAAGATGAGGGGCTTGAAGCAAAATCAATCTGGAAATACAGAAAAACATGTTTATGCACATCGCCACTGAAAATAATACGCGCACGGCGGATAAAAAAGCTGCCTTTATCACCAACAGATTTATCTCCGTCAAATTTTAAATCGGGATTTGTTTCAAGCAAACGATTGTAACGAACCTGCGTATAACCACGCATGCTGATCTTATCGTACCAGTGTTCTTTTTTTGAGGGTGTTGTTGGTTTTGGCAAAGTATCCTGCTGGGCAAAAGCGGGATTAACTATGAAATAAAAAACGGCTGCAACGAGGAGAATGACTTTACTCATATTAACTTTCGCTTGAGGTTTATGTTACATTTTATTCACATCAAAGTAACCTACGGGGTATTACCGTCGGGTTACTCCGATGTTAAGTTTATGTTAATTGAGCTTGTTTGGTAATATTAAAAAGATGAAAAATTAACCTTGCTATTTATAAAGCCGCACTGAAATTCTTTCTAAATTCAAGCATGAAAACATTCCTTGTTGCAGGTTTCACGCTTTTTATTCACTGCATTTTCGCGCAGCAAACCGACATACTTTTCATCGGCAACAGCTATACGTACAGTAATAATTTACCTGACATGATCTACCAGCTTGCGCGTACAAATGGTGATACGATCATGCATAATTCAAGCACGCCAGGTGGTTATACTTTCGACATGCATACACAGGATAACAATACGCTTAATGCGATCAATCAGCGTCCATGGGATTTTGTTATTCTGCAGGGACAAAGCCAGGAAGCGGCGCTTGATTCTACTTTTCTGAGCTGGGGCGTATTTCCTTATGTGGAAATACTTGATAGTTTGATCCATGAAAATGACTCCTGCACACAAACTATTTTTTTTATGACATGGGGAAGGAAAAATGGTGATGCAATGTATTGTCCGCAATATCCTCCTGTTTGTACGTACACCGGAATGCAAAATCGGTTGCGCGGAAGTTATGTGCAGATGGCTCATGATAATAATGCAATCGTTGCACCGGTTGGCGAAGCATGGCGAAATGTAATTGCAACGAATCCTGCTTTCGATTTGTATATGGCTGATGAAAGTCATCCAAGTGTTTACGGAACATATCTCAGCGCATGTGTTTTTTATGCAACGATCTATAAACAAAGTCCGGCAGGATTAAATTATTTCGGCGGACTTCCTCCTGCTGATGCACTTTTTTTACAAACGATTGCGGGAAATACCGTTCTTGATTCGATGACTACCTGGAATACGAATGTATATTATCCAAATGCCAATTTCAGTGTAGTGCAAGCTTCAACAAATGCAATTACTGTAACGTCGAATGATC
>JBKJMR010000078.1:0-3649 GCA_046596275.1 Bacteroidia bacterium
ATTTGTTACATCATTCACAAATTTAAATGGTGACGCTAAACTTGTCGTTCCAATTGAAATTAGTGATTCAAATAATTATGCTCACATCGCAAACTTTGTACGTTACGCATCAAATGAGCAAATCGTTGCATTTTGGAAAAAAGTCGGAGAAGAATTTAATAACTCTATTGAAAGAGAATCAAAATGGTTAAGCACTTCCGGATTGGGGGTTTATTGGTTACATGTTCGGATCGATACTCGCCCTAAATACTATTCTTATATCCCATATAAAAACGTAGAAGTATGATCTTTTCAACTATCAATTCCAGCTTTCCTGAACTTACCGAAGAACAAATTAAATTTCTTGAAGAGGAACTTGAGGATCATAGAAAAAATCCAGATAAGGGTTCTACCTGGGAAGATGTTAAAACCAGAATGACTGTTCCGAATAAAAAATGAACTTTCAAAGGTTTCGTATTTTCGTTTTCATTCGTAATTCGTTCCCTCCCCTCCTACCGCTCATCATTTCCCGCTGCCGCTGCTCAACTAATTTTCAAAGCTTCACTAATTTTCATACCTTAGTTAGACTGGAAAAAATCTCCTAATGACAAAACAGCTCGGCGCGATATTTTTCTTCCTTCTTTTCACAGGCATTTCATTGTCTGCATTCGCCTATAATCCTAAAAAGAAAAACGGGACTATAGAAGGTGTGGGCGACAAAACGACAGATGTGGAAGAAGGTGGGGATGTTAAGCTCCCGATCGGTTTACCTTTTTCTATCCAGGATGGAACAAGTTCCTCAGGCACTGCTGATAAAAAGGATGACTCAAAAATCGTTTATACATTTGATCTTATAGATGGACAGGGCCCTGAATCCTACCACGAAACACATTCTGCATTTGAACAAGCGCGATCCATGAATGCGTCCTGTGTTTTGATCCGGATGAGCAGCATGTCGGGTGCTTTGGATGCTGCGGAAAACATCAGCAATGAAATTTCTGATTACGATCGGCCGGTAATGGTTTATGTGAATGATAAAGCAATTCCTGCGTCGACGTTAATTTCTATGGCGGCTGATAATAAAAAGAAGGTTTCCGACGCGAAACAAAACAAACGTTCATTTGCTGCAAAGAACCACGTGAGCTCGCCTTCTCAAAATAAAAAACCTTCCAAAAGAATTCCAAGGGATGAACGTGACTGCGCGACAGGAATGTTTCCTTTGCCGATAACAGAACAACTTTCAACCACTCAGAATGGTGATTTGGATGATGTGCTTACACAAGCGGGTTTAAATAATTACACAGTGGTTCATTACTCACCAGGTTTTTTTGCACAGGTAATTGACTGGTGCATGAAACCATTTGTTAGTCTTTTGCTTATTATTCTTATAGGCCTTGGATTACGCATTCAGATCAATTCTGTTTTTCCGGGACCTGCAACATTTTTATTGATGGTAAGCCTGCCGCTTTTCGCGGTTCCTCTTTTTGTTGGTGGACTTGCAGGCGCCGGTGAATTCGGACTTATGCTTTTTTGTGCAGCAACGATTGTCATACTGGCAAAATCAAAATCGTCTTCAAGGCTTTTACAGCTTCCTGCAGCATTGCTTTTCATTCTTGCTTTGACCTTATGTCAATCAGAACGATTCGGTCCTGTAAACGATTGGAAAATCCCTGTATTGACATTCGCACTCACTACATTGACATTTGTCGCAGGCTGGTTTCTCCCCGTAATCATTGGAAAATTCAAGCGCACATCTTCTGCTAAGCTTGTTTCTGCTTAACAAATTACTTTCTCCTGTAACCGATAAGAATGCGATTGGGCGATCCGCCTACATGTAATTCATGCAATTCAGTTTCATCAAAATTATTCCTGAATCGCGCTTCGAATTCATTTTCACCGGCATTTGCTTCCGGCATTACATTAAAAATAACACGCCCGTTTTTTGAAAGGCAGCGATATAAATTTTCGAGGAATGCATGCGTCTTGCACGATTCGGGTACACGCGATTCAACAAAAACATCCACAGCAATTAAATCGAATTGAGACGGACAGGAAGCCATGAATTTTTCTGCTGTCGTATTTTCCATTTCGAGATCAGCAAAACGGCCGATATTAAATTCTTCACGGGCGAGCTGCATGACCACAGGATCAGCTTCAATTCCTGTCATGCGCGGATGCTGACCGAATTCTTCCACGATAATGCTTGCTATGCTTCCCGCGCCGAAACCAAGAATTAAAACGTCTGCTGGTGGTGATTCAATGATACGGGCCTTTTGTAATGCAATGCGAAAAACAGCATGAAGCGCACCGAAAGAATAATTTACTTCACCCGCATTCAGCACTTTTTTTCCCTGCTCATAGGTAACTTCAAGTACAGCAGTGAGCTTCCCTTCTACCCGCTTTACAGCAAAAGGCCAGATCCAGCTGAGTACTTTTTTTAAAGGAGCCATAATGTTTCAGAACCTCCCTGCGCGCCGAAGAATTGCACCATCGTATAAAATAATGCACCTACTCCTCCAACAAGATTTAAAATTAAAAGGATAAGATAAATGCAACCCAGGTTTGATCCGGATGGCGATGAGCGGCGGAATAATTGTAAAGCAAGCCATCCGAAAATCAGCGACACAACAGCAAGCACTAAATGCAGAATTACTTTTTGATCGCCGGTAAATCCGTGATAAGTTAGAACGAGCAAATTGTAAAGCCAGCGAATGGCGATTGAAAGGAAGAAATAGAGAATGGAATTGTATTTTATTTTGTCTTTAAATCGCATGGGGTAAAATTACCTAAAAAAGGGTGATTGGTTTTTCTTTTTATCATTAGGTACGTTTCTTAAACGTACCTAATGATAAAAAAAACTACCCACCAATCTCTCCCTCATGCCGGAAAATCGAATTGATATGATGCCTCGTCTTATCCGTTATCTCGTCGATTGGTAAATCATTGGCGTCGGTACCGAACGGGTTTTCGATCTCTTCGGCGATTACTTCGAGACTTACGAAGCTGTAGAATACGAATAAGGTGCAAAGGATTGTCCAGTAGCCGAAGTCCTTCAGCAAGGCGAACGGAAGCGTGGTGCAATAAATGAAGATGATCTTCTTGATGAAAATGCTGTACGAGTACGGGATCGGTGTGCTTTTGATACGCTCGCAGGCACCGTGGACTTCAGCGAATGAACGCAGCTCGTCGTTGAGTGTGAGAAATTGAATGTCGGTGAGCAATCCTTTTTTTCGCAAATTATCAATGTCTTCCACGAGCGCAAGAAGTATGGCGTTAGGAATATGATCGGCGCTGCTGAATTCCGACGCGCTGCACCATTCATTCGATTCCATGCTATTCGGATGCGCCATGCCACGAAGGTTGTTACGGCTTGAAGCGATGTAGTTCCCGATCAGCGTGCGCAGGCGTTCACGTTCCGCTTTGTGGTCTTTGTCGATATACGCGGACAGCTTCATGGAAATGGTGCGCGAGTGGTTGACATATGTTCCCCAGAGGCGACGCCCTTCCCACCAGCGATCGTAGGCGGTGTTGGTACGGAACACGAGAAGGAGGGAGATGACGAATCCGAGAATGGAATGTACCGCAATGGTGCTCACACCTGTATGGTGCCAAACGTCAATCTCGAGATACACAAGTAGTGTGCAATAAATTGCCATACCAATCATTCCGG
>JBKJMR010000102.1:0-3732 GCA_046596275.1 Bacteroidia bacterium
ATGCAGCTGAAACGAGTTGTTGTCACAGGCCTTGGTGCGATCACGCCTCTTGGCAATACTGTGCAGGACTATTGGAACAATCTAGTGGCCGGGAAATCGGGAGCCGCCATGATCACCCGTTTCGATCCCTCGAAGTTTAAAACGCAATTCGCTTGCGAAGTAAAAGGATTCAATCCTGAAGATTACTTCGACAAAAAAGAAGCGCGTAAGCTCGATCCTTACTCCCATTACGGAATCGCCGCAGCCGACCAGGCTGTGCGCGATGCCGGTTTGGATGGCGAGTCAATTGATAAAACACGCATCGGCGTAATTTGGGGTTCCGGCATTGGCGGATTACAAACGTTCCAGGACGAATGTTTTGCTTTTGCCAAAGGTGAAGGAACACCACGATTCAATCCTTTCTTCATTCCTAAAATGATCGCGGACATTTGTTCAGGTCATATTTCAATTCGTTTCGGATTCAACGGACCGAATTTCACCTGCGTTTCTGCTTGTGCTTCTTCAACGAACGCTTGCATCGACGCTTTCAATTACATTCGCTTAGGTAAAGCAAATGCAATTGTTACCGGTGGATCCGAAGCTGCAATTTGTGAAGCTGGAATTGGAGGGTTTAACGCTTGTCATGCGATGAGTCTGCGCAACGAAACGCCTGAAATTGCATCACGTCCTTACGATAAAGACCGTGATGGATTTGTATTGGGTGAAGGAGCGGGCGCAATTATTTTAGAGGAATTAGAGCACGCACTTGCACGCGGCGCAAACATCTACGCTGAAATTGTCGGCGGAGGAATGAGCGCTGATGCACATCATATCACTGCGCCGCATCCGGAAGGATTAGGTGCTGCGTTGGTAATGCGAAACGCGTTGGAAGATGCAGAAATGGTTCCAACCGATATCGATTACATCAACACACATGGAACATCAACGCCATTGGGTGATATCGCAGAATTAAAAGCGATTGAAAATATTTTCGGTGAGCAGGCATTTAAAATGAATATCAGCTCAACGAAATCAATGACCGGGCATTTGCTTGGAGCTGCCGGCGCGATTGAAGCGATTGCAACGATCCTCGCAGTGAAAAACAATATCATTCCGCCTACGATCAATCACTTTACTGATGATCCGGAAATTGATCCACGTTTCAATCTCACTTTTGATAAAGCGCAACAACGTGAAGTGCGCGCGGCAATCAGCAACACCTTTGGATTTGGCGGACATAATGCTGCCGTAATCGTTCGAAAATATCCGGCTTAATATTAATTTGTGAGAGCAAGACTGCAGGCCCTTTTTTCCAGCGGTCAGGAAAAAGAATTTCGTAATATGCTGCGAAATCTCCTTGGATTCTGGCCAGGGAATATCTCGCTCTATCGCAAAGCTTTTACGCACAGCTCTGCAGCCAATCAAACCAAAGCAAAAGAATTGCCGCGCGAAAGCTACGAGCGTTTGGAATTTCTCGGCGATGCAGTTCTGAGCTCGGTGATCGCAGATTATCTTTTCAAAAAATTTCCATTCAAAGACGAAGGATTTCTTACCAAGATGCGTTCGCGAATAGTAAGCCGCCAGCAACTAGGAAAGCTTGCAGTGAAATTCGGCGTCGATCGTTTTATCGTTGCTGAAACAGGTTTAGCAGGAAGAAGCAATTCCATCAACGGCGATGTGTTCGAAGCATTGATCGGCGCAATTTATATCGACAAAGGTTATCCATACACTGCGAAGTTTATCAATGAAACCATTCTCCGTTATCATATGGACATGGAAGAAATTGAATCAAACGATAATGATTACAAAAGTAAATTGATCGAGTGGGCGCAGAAGGGAAGAAGAGAGTTGCGTTTTAATTTAGTGGAGGAGACAGGAGCGGGACAATTCAAAATTTATACCGTGGAAATTTCAATTGACGGTCAGCCGCACGGAAGAAGTCAGCACCAATCTAAGAAAAGAGCGGAGCAGGAAGCGGCGGGAATTTGTTTGGTGGCGTTGGGGATTTCCTAGTGAAGGGATTTGGTAATCTGGTAATCTGGTGACTGGGTGATTGATGGAAGGATTTAATGACTGGGAGATTGAGAAAAAACGTCATTCATCTTTTTCATGCAGCCAACTCCAAAGTGTATTGGCATTTTCATCCTTAGGGTCAAGTTTCAATGACAATTGACAATTTATTTCAGCCTCATTAAATCTCTGCAATACAAACTGTGATGCAGCAATGCCATAATAGACTTTAGCTACCGTGGAATCAAGTTGCAAAGCTTTTTGATAATAAGCAATCGACTTTTCATATTCACGATTATCATAACTAATCGCACCGATATTGAAACAAGCCTTATAATACTTTGGGTTAATAGAGAGTACTTTTTCAAATTTTTCAACCCCAATTTCTGGCTGTAATAAATCAACATAGCATGCTCCTTGTTTAAAATACGCAGTATCTATATTGTAATTGTTATCAATACATTTCTGGAAAGCAATGATTGCTTTATCATTAACTCTTTGATCATACAACGCGGAAGCTATTTCGTACACTTCTATGATATTTTTATTTTCAAGAGATTTGCTAAAATTATCCGATAAAACCTCTGTATTGTTTTTCTCTTGAGGGACAGAACAATTTGCAAAGCTTATTAAAATTAAAACGAGGCAAAATATTATTTTCATAATTATGATGTTTCTTTCAAGCCGCTTTACTAAAATGTTTAATCCCGTTAAGCTCTTTCTGTTTATGATTCTGTTCTTCTTCAATATCAAAATCATCTTGCAGTCCAAGCCAGAATTTTGCGGAGTTTCCAAAATATTTAGAAAGTCTGAGCGCCGTATCAGCAGTGATTCTGCGATTGCCTTTAATGATTTCAGAAATTCGTGTTTGCGGAATTCCGATATCTTTTGAGAGACGGTACGCACTGATCGCTAAAGGAGCCAAAAATTCTTCTTTTAGAATTTCCCCTGGATGTATGTTTTTTAATTTGCTCATGATTTTTTGGAACTACACTTTTTCGTTTCCATATTCTTCTTGAAGACCTTTTTAGCTCTGTCCTATTCGTTTTTGTTTTAAAAATACGTATAACCAAATACACGCTATTGAAAAAATGACAAAGAGACCGTAATCAATAAAGTTCACAAATATCCGTGATTTAGTGTGATACAACAACACCCACGTTTTTCCATGATACATTCCTTTAACAATTTTATCAGTTATTAAAGATCCTACGACCAAACTAATTATTGCTGTGCATGCAACAACCCAAAATCTTTCCCAAAACTTAAAACTTCGCAAGCAGGAAACAAGGAAAGTAATTGAAAATAAAAACAGTAGTATGAAGTAGTGGTAATTCGGACTTACACCTCCTTTTTGTAAAGGCGATTTTGTGAAGACAATCCATAGAATTAAAAGCAAGATTATTAAATAGCTTATAAACTTTTTATAGCCTGTAAAAAGCTTTTTCATTCCCGATTTAGTTTTCCAATTATCAACAAATCCACCATCTTCCCGCCATCCGCCTTTACATAATCTTGCCGGCGCAAATCCAAAATCTCAAACCCATTTCCCTCCAAAGCCTTCACCAAATAGTCCGCCTCATGATAATGCATAAATATCTCATCACCCGAACTTCCTCTCTCAAACCCTGATTTGCTGTAATCATCTTCCATCGTGCTGATGTAGATCACGCCGTTTTCATTTAAGATTTCAGCAGCATCACCAATTAATTTCACCGCATCTTCTTTTGATAAATACGGCAA
>JBKJMR010000326.1:0-4143 GCA_046596275.1 Bacteroidia bacterium
TTTATACTACAACCGGGACAGCACCTAATCGTGTGTTTATTGTTTCCTATTGCTCCGTTCCGATGTTTTCCTGCACTAACCTGCTGTTCACCGGAAGTGTTATGCTGTATGAAACAACCAACCGGATTGAAATGCATATTGCGGATAAGCATATCTGCGCAAACTGGAATAGTGGTGCAGCCATCCAGGGAATACAGGATGCAACCGGAACAAATGCTTACGTAGTTCCGGGAAGAAATTTCCCTTCCGTTTGGGCAGCTACCAATGAAGGATATGAATTCGTTCCGACTGGTCCTACCACCTACTCACAGGGATTTATTCCTTTTGCACCGATCATTCTGAACTCACCTACTCCAACTGTTACATGGATTAACCTGAATACAGGATTCCAGGCAGGAAGCGGATTAAGCATTAGTGTTTGCCCGGCTGTAACCACTACCTATGTTGCTACCGTTGCTTCCTGCTCCGGAAATGCAAGTGATACGGTTACTGTTGTGGTAACAACGCTTACTGTAGATGCGGGAGTTGATGATACGATCTGCCCTGGTCAACCGGTTCAGCTTAATGCAACAAGTCCGGATGCGATTACAGGATGGACATGGTCACCAACAACGGGTTTAAATAATCCGAATATTTCAAACCCGATAGCCTCTCCACTTACAACTACAACGTATACGGTAACGGGCACAAATGGATTTTGTACCACTTCGGATGATATCACCATTGTGGTTGACAACAGCAGTCTCACTTACACTTCTGCACAAACTATTCCTACCTGCAATACACTTTGCGATGGTACAGCAAGTGTAACTGTAACGAGCACAAACGGACCATTTACTTATTTGTGGGCGCCTACAGGTGGTACCGGACCAACGGCTACCGGTTTATGCGCAGGTACTTATTCGTGTACCATATCTGCTCCACTCGGTTGTCAGGTAATACAAACGTTCGTGATCACGCAACCGCCTCCGCTCACAATTGCAATGAGCACCTTCCCCGCAGATTGTGACACGGCCAACGCCACAGCCACAGCTTCACCTACGGGAGGTACTGGACCTTATACGTATTTGTGGAGTGATGGTCAAACAACACAAACTGCTACCAATCTTGGTTCCGGAACTTTTGGAGTAACTGTTACTGATGTGAATGGTTGTCCGCAAACAAATACGATCGTTGTTTTCCAGGCGAGTCCACCTGTTGCAACAGTTTCTGCTACACCAACAGGATTTATTCTCGGTGGAAATTCGCAGCTCTTTGCAGGCGGAGGAAATGTTTATCAATGGTCGCCGGCTACAGATTTAAGCTGTACGAATTGTCCGAATCCGGTTGCAACGCCACAACAAACTACCACGTATTGTGTATTGGTAAGTGACAGCACAACCAATTGCGTGGATTCAATTTGTGTTCGTATCGATGTTGAAATTCCGTGTACCAATGGTGGTTTGGATAAATTAATGCCGAATGCATTTTCGCCGAACAACGATGGAACGAACGATGAGTTTTGTATTCCACCGAACGTTTGTATTTCAACGTTTGAGCTTAAAATTTATGACCGCTGGGGCGAACGCGTTTTCATCACAACTAAGATGACGGAATGCTGGGATGGAACTTACAAAGGCGAACCGTTAAACCGCGGATTGTTTGTGTATTACTTCGACGCTGTGCTTACTACAGGAAATGAATTTCATCGCCAGGGAAATATCAGTTTGATAAAATAGACGCAGCATGAAAATTTCCCTGATCAGTATTTTCTTTTCTTTTATAATTTGCGTTTCTGCTTACGCGCAGGATATTCATTTTTCGCAATACACATCTGCACCGATGTTGCTGAATCCGGCTTTGACAGCGTCGTGGAAAGATCTTGAGTTAACGATTCAGCAAAAGCAGCAATGGCAAAGTGTAAATGCATTCAGCACTTCGGGTTTGTGCTTTGAAATAAAAGCAAGCCGTTTTAATTGGGACAAGACCGACCGCATGACTGCAACTTATAAAAAGAAGCTCATGAAAGGTCTTGCGTTCGGATTGAATGTTTATTCTGATAAAGCAGGAGATGCAAGCATGCGTACGAATAATGTCAATCTCGGAATTGCATATCATGCGCGATTGAACAATCTCAATGCGCTTTCTGCGGGCATCATCGGCGGAATTATTCAAAGCAGTATTTCTGCAGATAAATTGAGGTGGAATAATCAATACGGACCCAATGGTGTTTTTGATCCTACAGTTTCACCCAATGAAAACATCGACGGTTCACGCATCTATCCTGATTTCGGCACTGGTGTTGTGTGGACATATGGAAAAACCGACCGCACGATTTCTGCCAATAACGAAACAAATATTCATGCGGGAATTTCGGTGATGCACATTAATCGCCCGAACCAATCTTTACTTGGCGGCAGCGATAGATTGCATATGCGCTTCACAATGCACTCTGCGGCAACTTTAGAAATTACCAATACGAATGTTGCTGTTTGTCCGTCGCTTTTATTTATGCGCCAGGGTAAACAAAAAGAATTGACAACCGGCTTGCTTTTAAAATTCGCATTGAAAGAAAGTTCTAAAGTAACAGGATTCAAAAAAGGATCTGCGTTTGTGTTGGGCAGCTACTATCGTTACAAAGATGCGATCGTTCCCTTTTTTGGATTTGAATTTGCATCTTATTCACTCGGCTTCAGCTATGATGTAAATGTTTCGAACCTGAATACGGTTACAAAAAGTCGCGGCGGAATTGAAATCACTTTCCGCATCGCAAATCCGGACGCATTCCTTTATCAGAATAAATCGAAGAAGTCCTTTGACTAGGATTTGGTAATCTGGTAATCTGGTAACTTGGAAATTGATTTAGTACCTAGTAAATCAATACTTTAAAATCGCAATTCGGTTATAAAAAAAGCATAATTGACCTAACCCTAACATATTATTTACATCGAACGTAGATTTCATCAGTACGGAAATTATCATTCGTTGTTACTTTGAATGAAATGCTATCAGCTGAATATTTTCCCAATAAACGTTGCTTCTGATATTTATATGTTCTGTATTTATATTGCTGTTTTATTCCATCTATCATTACATACCCTACAGAGGATGTGACAACGCAACTATCAAGGGCAGCTTTTATTGAATCACCAATTATTCTGAATTCTCCTTTTCTTATGAAATTTTCCCGGATCTTTTTTTCAATCCTTTCGCAAGGAGCTGTAGTGTCGTAAAAATAAAACGCTTCGCCTCCTGTATCAAAAAGCAGATATTGACTAGCTATTCCCATAGGAACTATATTTCGATACAATCCAATGGGTTTATTCTCATTTGAATCATGCCGATGAACAATACAGCCAAAAGGCAGAAAGAATCCAATTCCGCATAAAATAATAAGAAATGAAGGCTTTAGCATGCTTCTTTAATTGGTAGAATAACTTCTAACTACCTATTAAATCTTCTCCACATTCATCACTGTTGCTTCGCCATTGATAACAACATCACCTGTTGTTTTATCTACGATCACAGTTTCTACAATTGCACGGTGTTTTTCTTTGTTGACTTCTTTTACATTCATGCGCACTTCGTAATCTGTTTCGACAAACATGGGGCGCATGAAGGCCATGCTTTGTTTTAAGTAAATAGTTCCTTCGCCCGGAAAAAGTGTTCCGAAAACTTTTGAGAAAACACTTCCGCCTAAAAAGCCGTGCATGATGGGAACTTTGAACATTGTTTTTGCGGCATACGATGCATCGAGATGAACCGGATTTTTATCGCCGGTAACTTGCGCGAAAAGTTCAACTTCTTGTTGTGTAAAACGAAACGTGTGGTTGTAGGTGGTGCCTTGGTCGATCATGGTGGAAGGATTTAGTGTCCGCCGCGGCGGAGGGTGATTGAAAAAAGGATCTGGTAACCCTTCGACAAGCTCAGGACAAGTCTGATAATCTTGTAAGTGGGTAATTGAAAGAACGATTTAGTGACTGGGTAATTTAATCACTGGGTAATTTATTGGTGATGCGTTGGAAATTAGGAATGATTGATATCAAAACTTTTTTTGCGTGAGTCCTGCCTGCCGCCGCGCTTGCTTGTGCTCTTGCAGGCATGGATTGAGGTATTGTTGGAGCTCTTTTCCTTTTGATCATTAGGCGGGTTTCGCAAACCCGC
>JBKJMR010000568.1:0-3168 GCA_046596275.1 Bacteroidia bacterium
CATTGTTGGAATGATCGTTTTTTATTTTTATCCGGAAACAAAATTGCCAGGGGGAAATATAGTTGATCGAATCGTTGTGCTTAAATCGAAGCGGCAATTATTGGCTTATTCAAATGATAAATTGCTGAAAACCTATTCGATCTCGCTTGGCAGAAATCCGGTTGGACATAAAGAATTTGAAGGCGATAAAAAAACTCCTGAAGGAATTTATACGATCAATGATAAAAATCCGAAGAGCGGGTGGCATAAAAATTTAGGAATATCATATCCCAATAAGCAGGATATTAAATATGCAAAACGATTAGGAAAACCTACCGGTGGAGATATAAAAATTCATGGATTGGAAAATGGTAAAGGTTATATCAGTAAATTTCAGAGGTGGGTTGACTGGACAGCGGGTTGCATTGCATTGACGGATGAAGAAGTGGATGAATTATATGATGCAGTGAAAATAGGCACAACAATTGATATTAAACCATAATACGCGCATGCCTGAAAAGAAAAATGGATTTGAAATATTTACAGATTCAATGGGTTGGTTGCAAATTGTTGCATCTCCTCTGCTGATCGGAATTGTAACCGGCTTTATCGTTTACCTCGCAAAGCCGGATTTCAATGGAACCATTATCGGAATTTCAATTGCAGCTCTTGGTTTAATTATCGGGATAATCTGGGCTACGCGTGTTTGGAAAAGAAAAGGAACAATTGAATATGTTTCCAGCTTAAGCGCAACTCCTGAATTGGATAATAGGAAAGAGGAAGAGGATAAAAAAGTTTAAACTATTAAATTCTTTTTTGCGTGAGCGATTGTAGTGGTTACCCCGCAGTCTCGTCAAAAGCAAGATTCTTATCAATTATTAAATTCCCATTTGACGAGACGAGGAGTAAAAACGGAAAGCGCGACCTTCCGCTTGCGGAGGACACGCCCTGCTAATTAAAAAAGACTAAAATCTAAATTTATCCTTGCCGTGCTAACTGCGCATGCATCATGTTTGTGGAGATATGTGAAAAAATCACATTTTATTCATTCAGGCAAATCTATTTTTACGTTGTTATTAATTGTTGGTGTACATTTCGCCTAATTCTAAAATTAATTAACCCTAAAACAATCTTATGAAAAAAACTACTCTATTATTTTTACTGGCAATCGGAACGTGCAGTGTTGTTATTGCACAACCTGTTCTTACTGCTGCCGGAATTGTACCTGTTGTTGGTGATGTTACTAATACTACATCAAGCTCTTATGTTAATCCGGGCACCGGAGGCGCAAATCAAACATGGAATCTTGCATTTACAAATTCAGGAACTTCAAGCAGCACAGGCGTAACTCCCGGTTCATCTCCGTATGCTGCAAGCTTTCCGCAAGCAACTGTTGCTTTTAACGGTGGCGGCACATGGACATACAACAAAGGAACAACAGCTGCATGGCAGAATTGTGGTTTAGTAAACAGCCAGGGAACCATCTTATCGTATTCTGATTTCGAAGACATTTTACGCTTTCCGTTCACGTACACAAATACCTACACGGATACATGGTCTGTAAATTTTATCCAGGGAGGTTACACGTATTATCGTTGGGGAACAACAACTGTGACTGCTGATGGATACGGAACACTCACAACTCCTGACGGAACATTTACAAATGTTACACGCGTTCATTTTTACGAGGATTATAAAGATTCGGTAAACATAATGAACACCGCTTATGAGTATAACTATATTAACGATCAATACATGTGGTACCTCAATGGCAACCACAGCACAATAGCATCGGTGTATACACTCACACCGGATTTCACTGCGCCTTTTACCGGCGGGTACTACATGACAGGTGTTGTAAGTGGCGTAAATGATAATTCTGCGCTTACTTCTTTATCTGTTGCTCCGAATCCTGCAAATGATGTCGCGAACTTTACTGTTAACCTGGATGAAGAAAAAGAAGTAACCGTTGCAGTATTCAATTACACAGGACAAGAAATTGGTACAGCGATAACATCAGCCGGATTTGCAGGCGAAAACAAAATTGCTGTTCCGGTAAATGAATTGCCGGCAGGAATTTACTTTGCAGTCATTTCGCTTGACGGAATACAAACATCAACACAAAAATTTGTTGTAACGCACTAACAGATTAAATCAGTATAAAAAAAGAGCGATCTGTAAAACAGGTCGCTCTTTTTTTAATTTCACTTATTTATCTCGTGTCTCTTCCGCCATTCTTGATATAATTATTCAGCGCTTCTTTATCGCTGCTGAACGTTAGCTCATCAACGAGCTTGTAATAATTACTCTGATCAGCACACTTTGCATAAAGAAGTTTGAATGCTTTCAGTTTATCTGATGCGGATGTAAATTCTTTTCCGATTAATTTAACCTGGTCAACCGAAAAGCAACGGTCTTTTGAAAGTAATTCAACCAATCCCATTTTATCGGAAGGAAAACTTTTTGCTTTAAGCGATGTGATGATGCCATTAAAATCTGCAGCTGTAACAACACAAACAGGCGCAGGAGCCGGTGTTGGCTGTGCAGGCGGCGTGAGGTAGCCGGTTGCAAAATTGATCCAGTCATTCTGCATTTGCGTTGTGGTGAAAAGAACAATTCCGGGCTGGTAATTATCAAGATCATAAATACGCGGGAACACAAATTGCATCGTCTGCATACGAAGCTGTTCTGATTTCATAATCGAAGAAAGCTTCATCAGCTGCGCAAAATCCATGCAATAGGAATTGGAAGCATTTTGAATCGTAAGCTGCTTTGATTCATCCGTAGGCTGTACAAAAACATTCTGCGCTACTGTTTTAAAATCCGATTCATTCATTACCGGACCGTTGCAACCTTTTCTTCCACGGTAATTTGTGCTGGAAGGATAGGCAACATTCGGATAAAGCGGTGTTGTTGGTTGTGGGGCAATAACAATTGGCGGTTCAACAGGAGCGGGCGCAGGCATGTGAATGTAATCATGCAAACGGAAAGCATATGAAAATGCAGTGAACGCATCATACACATCATAAAAGTTTACCTGGTCGAATGTATGTGAATAAGCAACTTTGCAAAATTCGAGACGGTAATTATCTTCTGTAAAAAGAAGCGCGATGTTTTTCACTTGCGCCGCCATCATACAATTTGTGCTTGCGAAAACAGTCGCTTTTTCCAGCTTCTTCTGGTTGGTTT
>JBKJMR010000560.1:0-3822 GCA_046596275.1 Bacteroidia bacterium
GTCGGACCGAATGAAAAGGATATCTCCGGGATGCAGTTCTTCCACTCCGCGTGTCGTGCGGATTTGAATTTTAGACATCAGGCCGAGTGAAATCATTTCGAGTGCAGCCCGGACATCATTTGTTTGAAAGGGTTTGCTGATGTATGCTTTGGGAGCGAGCCGGGCAGCATTTTTCAATGTACCGGCATCCTGATTGGCAGTGAGAAAAATAAAAGGTTTCATCCGCTCATTCAGCTTTTCAGCAATATCAAGTCCTGTTAAGCGATCAGAAAGAAATATGTCCACAATGGCGGCATCAAAATTCCAATCGGTGCTACGGAGAAAATCCTCCCCATTGTGAAACACACCCACAACCCAATAGCCGAGTGATGTCAGCAGTTCGCGCAGGTGATTAGCTGCAAAAAATTCGTCTTCAATAATTATGATGCGGATCTTAGCCATAGAACTGGAATTGATAATGTCCATCTGCAGGCTCAAACCGGAATCCGCTACCGCCAACACGTTGTATCAGTTGCCGGATCAGTGTGCTGCCCGTTCCTTTTGCTGCGGTAGGATCGTGGAAAGAACCATCACGATAATCGAATAGATAATGCTGTCCCGATTCTTTTACAGCAATCATTATCGCGCCGCTTTCTTCGGTCCGGTGTTCAAAGGTATTGGCAAGCATTTCATTCAGGATCAATCCGAAATAAACGATCCGTTCACTTCTGATTCCGACAGGCGCTACTGTACACGCGATCACCGGGAGAGTGGATGAAATATTTCCATACAGCTTAACGATCCCGGCAAAATAAACATCCAGTTTCACGAGTTCATTGTGTGCATCAACTGATAAGTGCTGATGCAGGGCGCTGACGGTTTGTATTTTATCCGACATCCGTTTGAATGCATCCGAATTGTTGTTGAGCTGGTTTTCGGAATACTGTAGCATGGAAATAACCATCTGCAGGTTGTTTTTGATGCGGTGATTACTTTCCACCATCAGCAACTGATACTTCTCATTGCTCATATGCAATTCGCCGTTTGTGGTTTTAAGCTGGCGCTTAAATTTTCGTTCGCGCAGAAGAAGTGCAACCACGACCATAATGAACAAGGCCAGGATCGACAAATAAACAATCAGCTCACGGGTACGCGCCGTCTGGTGGTCCAGCGCTTCCTGCTTCAGCTTAGCTTCCTGTTCCATTTCAGTAACCTGCCCTTTCAATTTCCTGGTTTCATACAAGGTGCGGAATGCATTCACTTGTGAAGAATTGATGGATTTGAGATTTTCGATAATGCATTTGTCCGCCTTCGAATTCCAGTATTGTGCTGATACAGAATCACCCAGTAACTTGTAATGATAGCCGGCAATATTATTGTATAGTTCTATTTCAGCAGTGTACCAATGTTTGCCTTGAGTTAGTGGAAGCAGCTCATTAATTATCGCACGGGCTTTAGCTGTGTCGGCGAGGGCGAGGTAACATCTCAACACATTCGTCATTGCTCCTACATAATTGTGTGTGTCGTTCAGGCTGTCAAACAGCTTTGCAGCTTTCAGCAGGTAGCTTAAACCCAGTTGCCGGTTTTCCCCGGATACTGTATAACCTAATTCATTGTATAACCCGGCCTCTTCGGCAGTCAGGTGTAACGTTGTGGCTATTTTTAATGCGCTATCAAGATAATGCAATACAGAATCGTGTTGATTGATTCCATTAGAGGGGTTTTGTTCATTATAGATAGCGGCTATTCTTCCGAGCTTTTGTACATGTAATTGCGGATAGGATGCTGTTCCTTTAAGTGCGGTGAGCAACTCGAGCCCTTTATCGAAATCGCCTGTCTTACGCATGATCTCCGCCAGCATTATGACTGCATTGATGCGCTGTTCTTCCAGGTGATGTGCGGCAGCATAATCAATGCCAGTATTCAATTCCTCTATACATGGTCCGTAAAGCGATAATTCATTGTAGGCAGTAGCGCGGTTAAAATGCAGCGCAAATTCATGGTGCGTTTTTGTGGTGGATTGCGTTCGGGATGAAATGGCTATCATTAAAGACAACGATAGAAATATGCAACGTTTAAGATTCACGTTCTGATTTCGTTATTAAAGCGTACCGGGAAAGTTAACGTAAATGGCCGCCCTTTAAAAACCCTTTTTACAACCCAAAGGATACTTCCCTGAACATTTGGTTTGAAAAGCAAAGTAAAATGAACTGAAAAAAATCGGTAAAAAAAATTTTGTTCTTTTTCCAGAGGTTCATTATTCGTTTGAAGTTCATTGCAGAGGCCGCCATCATCAGATTTATCGCATCTCCGGCAACTCCTTTTAAGAAATTCCTTCCCAATCTGTGATCAGACTTGAGGTGGCCTATTTTGGGTTCTATTGCAGCTCTTCTTTTGTGCCGCTTTCTTTGAGTTAATGTTTTGGTTTTATCAGTTATGGGAAAATGTATTTCTGTTTTCCTGATTTTTTTCCTGCCCTTGTATCCGCGATCGGCGTAAATATTTCTTGGGAATTTTCCTGTCAATTGTTTTATTTGTTCCAATGCGGATTCTATTGTATGACCATCATAAACATTCTGCTCGAAGCTGAGCGCTCCTACAATTACACCTGTTCGCTGTGTAATTGCCAATGAAGCCTTGGATCCAAACTCACATTATCTCATCACCGTCTTTTCCATTCACTCGAATGCTTTCCTGAAGAATCAGGGCGATACCATCCGGGCCAATGCGATCACGAAAATGATGCAATTCACTGAACGTGCATGGAGCAGCACTACAAAAACTTTTTTCACCGCAGAAATATTGATAATAAGAGTTTTCTGACCATTGATCAACCACTGATTCATCACTGAGGTTTCGCAGATATTTGGCCGGGCGGCCAGTTGTCGAATGATAATGTTTTGAAAATGATTCCTCGAAAATTTGCCAACGTATCTCATTACCCAATAAGAACAACGGATGCTGGTGATTAAGTTGCTCTTCGAAAGTTGCATAAAAAGAAAGTTGATCGTGATTTTTTTTCTTCGCTTGCATGTTGCAAATCTGCAAGGTTTTTAATCTTTTTTCTTCAATCTCAGCAATATTTTACTAACAGAAAGAGGTTACCTTATCAATAAAGATAAGGCTTGCAGCTGTTTTTAAAGGGCGCTTAATTATTAAAGTTCGAAAAAATTAATCAGGAACCAGGTAACAAATGTTACATAATAGCAAAACCTCCGGCTGACAGAGGTTTTGCAGTTATAGAAAATTGGAACCCGGAAATTTTGGTGCCGTTACTTTTCGCATTTTATATTTTGCCACGCCCCGAGGTTTTCCACTTCTTTGGTATACCCGGCATCCAACAATTGTTTTTTAGCTGCTTCGGCTCTCGCCCCGCTGCGACAAACAATTATCACTTTATCGTATTTTTTCAATTCTTCAATTTTGCTTCCGAAAGAATCCAAAGGATAGTTTACGGAACAATCGGCATGACCATCCCCGTTCCATTCTTCGGGGGTCCTTACGTCAACAATAATCTGTTTCAGATCTGTTTTTGTTACTGTTGTGGTTTTCATTGTTTCTGTGTTTTTATTTTGCGAATTGCATTGTGCTATGAATAAGGGTGACATAGCGACAATGAAAAGTGTTATTATCCTGCGCATCTTTTTTAGTTTTATACCGGTTGATTAAGCTTTTACTAATTTGCTCTGGCATACAAAATTCGTTTTAGAGATGCCGGTCTCTGCAATGGCTTTAAAACCGCCTCCAATTTCTTTGAAGTTATGTATACCGCGCGATTTAAGAATGCTGGCAGCGATCATGCTCCTGTAGCCGCCGGCGCAATGGATGTAAAACGGTTTGGTG
>JBKJMR010000577.1:0-3117 GCA_046596275.1 Bacteroidia bacterium
TAAAAGAATTGATCGTGCGTGCCTGGATAGATTCACAGGGAACGACAAATGCGACTGAAGCAAAGAAAGTTTCTACGACTGGAAATGAGACGTCAGACTTTCATGCTGAAATGCTGGAACAAATGAAACGAATGTTGTCAGATAAAAAAGACAGATAGCTATGGCACTTACTCCTTTATCACTTGTCGGGAATAAAGCTTTGGCAAAGCTGACGATTATTCCGTTTTTAAACAGGTCACCTTATATCATTCCGGGCGGTATTCCTTTTATCGCGATGTATAATCCGAATACGATCAAAACTCAAAACTCACTCGAGACAACTCAAAAGTATACAAGTGATGGATTATCGGGAGCAATAGAAGTTAAGAAGATCCAAAACCGAACGCTGGACATAGAACTGTTGTTAGATGCAACCGGTGCTTCTCCGGGTGCAGGTATTGCAGGTGCCACATTAAGTAAAGTTGCGAAAGCTGCAGGTGGAGTTGATGTATTGATTGCTGCATTTTTTCTTGCAACACGCACACCGGAACCAGTAACTCATAAACCTAATTTTTTACGTATTGTTTGGGGTGCTGGTTTATTTATGGAGTGCATTCTTAAATCCGCATCGATCAGCTATTCTTTATTTGATCGTACAGGTAGACCATTAAGAGCAACGATTTCTGCATCATTCGAGGAATTTATAACACCGAATGCTATTGCAAAAATCAAAAATTTCTTCTCCTCACCTGATGTTACAAAAACACGTGTCGTCATAGCCGGCGATACTTTACCAAATCTTGCAAAAGCAGAATACGGGGACGAATCATTTTATCTGCAGGTTGCAGAAGCGAACAATTTAAAGAATTACAGAAAATTAGTTCCCGGTCAAACTTTAATTTTTCCACCTATTAATAAAGACGAAGAGGAAGTAGAAGAATGAGCGTATTGACTAAAATAAAAGGCCACAATAAATTAGGCAATCCAACCTTCACTATAAAAGTAGGAGGGAAGGATGTGACTATGAAATACGGGATCGTTTCTGTAATGGTCAACCTTCGTGTCAATCGTGTTCCTGTGGCAGAAGTTGTATTATTTGATGGATCTGCAGCGGAACAGAAATTTGCGCTTAGCGATAAAGACGATTTCATTCCAGGGAAAGAGGTTATTATTTCTGCCGGTTATGAGCAAATTGAAAAAATTATTTTCCAGGGAATCATTACCCGTCATTCTATCAAAGCGCCAATGAAAGGTGCATCAACGCTCATGCTTGAGTTGCGCGATAAGAGTGTGAAGATGACAATCAACAGGCAGAATAAATATTTTAATGATAAAACGGATAGCGATATTATCAGTTCGCTCACCTCTGCGAATGGCGTTTCCGGAAGTGTAGATCCAACTACAATTTTGCATAAAGAGATGGTGCAGTATTATTGTACCGATTGGGATTTCATGGTAGCACGAGCTGAAGCGAATGGAATGCTGGTGTTTGCAGAAGACGGAAAAGTGAATGTAAAAAAGCCATTGTTCGTGCCCAAAGGTTTGCCGCTTATTCTTGTGTACGGTGATAACATGGTTGACTTCGAAGCAGAAATGGATGCGCGTGATGAATATGGTGATGTAACAGCTAAGTTCTGGGATTATTCCAAGCAGGAAGTTGTAGAGAATAAAGGAATGCAACCTGTTATGAAAGAGGAAGGTAATATTTCCGGGAAAGAACAATCTGAAGTTTTAGGTGTAAGTGATTTTTTACTACAGCATCCGGGAATGATGACCAAGCCGGAAGGAAAAGCGTGGGCAAGTGCAAAATTATTACGCAGCCGGATGGCAAAAATAAAAGGCCGTGTTAGAATTTACGGAACAAATGGTGTTAAGCCGGGGGATGTAATTAAGCTCGGTGGTGTAGGAAAACGTTTTAATGGATTTGCATTTGTGTCATCTGTTATGCACAGCTTTTCGGCGAACAGCACGTGGTACACTGATATTAATTTCGGCTATTCCCAGGAATGGTTTGCCGAGAAATATGAGAATATTGTTGATAAGCCATCGGGTGGTTTGTTGCCTTCTGTAAATGGTTTGGTTTCCGGAATCGTTACTGATATTGTAGATACACAGGGCGGAGAATTTCGTGTGCGGGTTCGTTTGCCGCTCATTAGCACAAGTGAACAAGGTGTGTGGGCAAGGATTGTTTCTTCTGATGCAGGAAACGGTCGTGGAATTTTAATCCGCCCCGAAGTAGACGATGAAGTGATTCTCGGATTCATAAATGATGATCCACGCGATCCGGTTATTCTCGGAATGGTGTACAGCAAGAAAAATAAAGTGCCGGATGATCTTACACCTGAATCGGCAAATAAGCTGAAAGGATGGCTGACAAAAAGTAAGATCAAATTATTCATTGACGATGATAAAAAAATTGTCACCATTGAAACGCCGGGAAAAAATTCGGTGATCATCGATGACAGTAAAAAATCAATAACCATTACAAATGAATTTTCCTCGGGTCAAAAGAATACGATTACAATGGACGACAAAGGTATCACGCTCGACACGCCGAAGGATATTATTTTTAAATCTAAAGGCAAGATCACGGGTGATGCAGTGAAAGATATTGCGTTCGACACCAAAGCAAAGTTTTCAGGAACAGGTGTCACGGGAGTAGAAGTTGCAGCGAAAGGTGGAACTGCAACGTTGAACGGCACACAAATTAATATCGGCTAAGAAATTTAAAATTAAAAACATACGATCATGCCTGCAATGCCTGTAGCAAGAGTAACGGATAAAACCAATCATGGTGGAACTATCATTGGTCCGGGATCAGCGAAAGTAAAGATCAAAGGTTTGCCCGCAGCAGTGGTAGGTGATAATCATTCGTGCATCATTCCACCAAACACAGGGCACATTCTTGTTTCACCATTTACAAAAGGAAGCACAAAAGTAAAATTCGGTGGACAGTTTGCATTGCGACAAATGGATACATGCGCTTGCGGTGCAATGGCTCTTTCAAGCTTACCAACAGTAATGATCGGTTAAAATAAATTGATTATGGCAAACGAAAAAACACTCCAGGAAATTTTTGATACCGGTGGCTTCCTTGGCCAGGGATGGGGATTTCCGCCAACTTTCATACGAGGAGCG
>JBKJMR010000039.1:0-7291 GCA_046596275.1 Bacteroidia bacterium
TGCAGGAATATGCTGAAGCAGATTCAATGCGTATAGCTGATAGCACTGCTATGGCAAACATGATGAAAGCATCTGAAGAACCTCCTATTTCCGATAGCCTGCGTGAAGCACAGAAACTGGAGCTCATGAAAGAGCAGCAAGCAATGCTCCTTGAACTTTCAGCTGATACAACTCCTGAAGAATATTACCGGAAACCAAATGCGTATTCCGATTATTCAGATTATGCATACCACGACGAACATCAACACCTGCGCGATTCAGGAATTGCTGTGCTTGCCCGCAAACAAGTTCAGTTTCTTATCAACCTCAGCTATGATGAATCCATTGAATCCGTTCCGAATTTCCGCAAAGTAGATGCTGAAAAATCAGACGTAGTGTATTGGTACAACTACGGTGAAATGATGCAGCAGTATTATGAACGTAATAACCGCTACCGGTATGATTATTACGAATATTCCGGCCTGGGAAAAGATACTGCGAACATCCGCAACATGTGGAAAGGTTCTTACATCGTAAGTCTTGTGCATTTCGATGGAAATGTTGCAACTATGGAGCAGCGTTCTTATTTCAGCGAAACCATGCAGGAACATACAACGGGACTGTACCGCGGACGTGTGGATAAAAAAATGTTCCGCTATGTAAAAGGCGAAAACCTGATGGGCTTTGTTGCGATGTCGATGGACATGGAAAAGTTTATGAAGTTCTATGGAAGCATGTATCGTGAATCCATCACTAATTCTTACGGTGGTTTTTATGCGAACTATTACATGATGATGTGGGACCTGTTGCGCATCTTCATCGATGAGAAAACGATGTACAATCTTTTCGATGGTCAATTTCTTTTCGCTGTGACAGATCTTAAACCTTACACTGCTTCGTACCTGACGTATGATTATGATGAGAATTTTGAAAAGACAGAGATCAGGAAAGAAAGAACAGAAGTGCGTCCTGAATTTGTATTCGTTGCAGGAATCGGTGAAAGAGAAAAAGCGGAACAGATTATTTCCATCATGGAAAGAACGGGTGCAATAAAAAAGCAGAACAATAATTATTACCTCATTAATACACCGGGAGAATACGACATCAAAGTTTTTCTTGCGATCAAAAAAGGAATGCTGATCGTAACGAACAATGAAGATTTGATGGTGAACAATTTGAAGCGCGGATATAGCAGCGATAAAGCAATGAAAAAGAAATTGAAAAAGCTCGGCAGAAAAAGCGCGCTGGTCGGCTGGTGGGACGGACAAAAATCCTTTGAGCTGGTGAAGAAAAATTACCAGGAACCTTTGACGGAAGAAGATAAAAAAGCGTTGGATCTTTTGCAGCAGGATGTGAACAGCGGACTCGTTATTGGTCGCAAAGCGAAGAATGGCGTCCAGCGTGTGGATGTACGAATTGAGCTGAATGATCCACAACCGGGATCGAAACAAAGCAGCTTCGTTCGCTTTTTTAAATTGCTGAATTCACTTTATCTCATCCGCGGAATTTAATTATGAAAAAGGGAATTCGCATTGCATTTTTTTCGTTGCTTTTTCTTGCCGGCGCAGGCATTATCACGTGGTTCCTTATCATGCGCAGGCAGGTTCCGCAACATGCGCAGTGCATTCCTAAAAATGTTGTTGCCGTGCTCACTTTAAATCTTCGTGAGCTGGCGCTTGATCATGCTTCGGGCGGTCATTTATTTCCTGAACTGGCGAACGATGGCTTATTGAATAAAGAGCTTGATCGTTTTATGAAAGCCGTTGAAAAAAATGACGGTCCCGGTGTTTCAAAAACTGCTGATGTGCTTGCATTTTTCTACCACGAAGGTGACGCTGCATTTTTCGGCGTTGCTGCTTCGGTAAAAGATTCAGCCAAATTCGGGAAGCTGGTGCGTGAGCAGTTGTCTTTAGAATTTCCTTTTCGTCCTGCAGGAAATGCGCTGATGCGTTTGGATTCGAGCTCAGCTGTTTTAGGCTGGAATAATGACATTGCACTTTTTCTTTATCCATTCAGCAATGAAAATGCGGATAAAACTTCTGCGGAATGTTTGAAGCTGCTGAAACAAACTGAAGCGCAATCGATTCTTGCAGATGAAAATTTCAGGCAGCACGAACTATCTTCCTTCGATGCGGGACTTTGGATGCAGCCACAACGTTTTTTGGAATTTACAGGCGGCGCAGCTTTACAGCGTGTTGTTTTTAATAATGTAAAATACCTTTCGCTTGCCATGGATTTCCAAAATGGCGAATTGGTGATGCGCAAGCTCATTACAACAGAAAAAACTGCTGCTGCTCCAACTGCTCCTGTGCTGCTCACTTGCGATCCGAAACAAGTGCGTGGTTTTTTTCACTCGGTGCTTGACCTGCAAAACGACAGCCTGCTGAAAGATTATGTGAATACTCCACCAATGAATATGCTGCAGCTCGACGATGAACGTACCATGCAGCTTGCAAAAACACTTGACGGAAATTTCACCGTGCTGATCCACGATACCTTCAGCTTCGACATGGATTACATTACGTATGATTACGACGCTGATTTTAACCGTGTTCCGAAGCATGGAATGAAACGAGTAACAGAAAGAGGCAGCTCGATAAGTTTTAGTGTGAAAGATACACTCGCTGCAAGAAAATTATTGACGCAATGGATGAAGCAAGACAGCATTCCATTAAACGGAAATACGTGGCTGCTGAATACAACTAAAGCGCCGCATTACATGATGCTGACGGATAACGTTCTTACCGTTGCCAACTGGAAACAAGCGGATGGAAAACCAAGAGAAATTCCAGTTGCTTGGGAAGGGTTGGATGCGTTTCTCCCGGTAGGCAGCGTGATCATTCCTGAAATGTATGCAGGTGTTGCTTTCTTTTTTCCGCAAATAGAAAGCGGCGAACCGTTGCTTAGAGAAAATGTTGGAGATTTATTAATCTCTCAGCCACTTGTTGTAGGAAATGAGATTTCTTCGCAGATCAGGTTGACGATGATTAATAAAAAAGTGAATGCGCTGGTACAATTTGAGGAGTTGTTTCGAAAGATCAGCCGCTGATTGCGCAGATTTACACAGAAAAAAATTTGACAGTAATTTTCTGAGATCAATCCTCTGCAATCGCAACCAAACACTTCGCAAATTTTTCCTGCTTCAAATCCAGCTTTGAAAATAATTTCTCTTCTGTTTTTTCAACGAGGCCTTTTGCTTTTTCCAGCGCACGCGAACCTTCACGCGTCATTTCAAGCAGGTAAATGCGGGCATCTGTTTTGTTGACTTTGCGTGTGACCAGCTTTTTCTTTTCGAGCAGGCGGATCACTTTGGAAGTCATCATTACATCTGTTCCTGCAACACGCGAGAGCGTCACCTGACTAACAGGATGATTGATTCCGCCGAGATGTTCGAGCGAATCCAGTAGCAAATATTGCACGTGCGTAATTCCAATGGGATCGAGCACGGATTTCATTTTGCGTTGCCATGCATTGCCGGCTTGCCATAGCAGAAATCCAACAGATGCTACAGACTTTTTCTTTTTTGAGGGGAGGGGCATAGAAGTGGGGTTGCTCCAAAGATATAACGGAAAAAGCAGGTACCAAAGGAAAAAGTTGTCGGTAGTCAGTGGTCAGTAGTCAGTAGTCAGTAGTCAGTAAATAAAAGAGCTTTGCGATTATGCAAAGCCTTTTATTTCTGTTGTATAAGTTGACGACTGACTCCGCCGCGGCGGATGACTACTTTTTCCTTAGTCCTTGCCTTCGAATCCTATGGTGACGCCGGCTTTGAAACCGTATCGGCTTGTGGTTTCGCCTGGCGTGTAAATCACTGTTGCTGCTACTTGCGGGGCGAAGTAAACCGGTAATTTGAGTGAGGTGCTTAATTTAAAACGTGCTACAAAATCGCAGCTCATCTTTCCCCATTCTTCGCCGGTTGCGCCGCGGTAAAAATACTCTACACCTAAAGGATTGATGGAAAGGTGTGTTTTGAAATTTCCTTTTGACGGAAGATATACGCCCACACCTTCAGGAACGATACACATTAAAAATGCAAGATGTCCCACCTCCAAACCTGAACCGCCGAGCTTGCTTAATATCCATAATCCACCGATCATACCTGCCGTGCTGTGCACATACACACCACTATTAAGCGATGTGCCGAATCCAAAGTGATAATTTAAAGTAACTGCGTCGCCTACCGGAACATGAAGTATTGCGCCAAATTCATTGAACCCGCGATCGCCAAGCTGGAAGTTGCCGCCGTAAAAGCCGCCTTCAATTTCGCCCTGTGAAAATGCAGTGATTGAACAAAACGAGAGCAATAACACTGCAAGTGCTTTCTGTTTCAAAGAGGAGATAATCATCGCTGATTAATTTGAAGTTTTACTTTAGCAGGTTGGTGGTTAGTGGTCGTGAAAAAAGTCGGTGGATATTTGAAAATTAATGATGATTGGTAAAAATCCTACATTAACTTTTACCACCAACCATTTTTTTACCCTCTACTACCAACTCTTTTATTGTCCGTTGCCGGGCGCTCGTAATTTAGATCCTTCCGGAATTTTACCTTCCCATTTATCCCTGATGACACCTTCTTTTACCGGGCGGAAAGTTGTGCGGCGGTTTTTCTGGTGAGCTGATTCACTTTCTTCTTTCGTTCCCATTGCGAAAATGTCTTTGTCAGGAATCAATGGTTGTGTTTCACCAAAACCTTTTGCCTGCAAACGCTCCGGTGCAATTCCTTTTGAGATGAGATAATCCACACAACTTTTTGCGCGTGCCTGCGAGAGCGTGAGGTTGTATGCATCACTTCCGCGTGTGTCGGTATGCGAGGCGATCTCCACACTGATATTATCATTCAGCTCAAGGAATGCGACAAGATCATCCAGCACTTTCTGCGATTCAGGACGCAGTGTAGATCTGTCATAATCGTATTCAATCCCTGGAATGACAATCTCACCTGCAGGAATTGGTGTGAGATAGAAATCATGTTCAAACACCGTGCTTTCGGTAACGCCAACCGTAGAAAGATTGGTTGCATCTCCGAAGAATTTATTTTTCTGCGCTTTGATATATAATTCTTCACCTACAACAAGCTCAGCTTCATAATATCCTGCAGCATCTGTGATCACGAAAAAGGATTCTACGTTGCCACGAATATCTTTGAATGTAAGCAGCGCTGTACCGATTGGTTCTTTTGTTTCTGCATTGTAAACAAATCCATGAAGCGAGAGTACGATCGGCTCATTTGAAAATTCATACGCGCGGTAACAGAATCCGCTTCCGGGACCACAGTCTGCGCATGGCTCACGATCGGAAGAAAAATAACCGTGCTGCTGCAAACGATCCAAAACAAAATAAGCATCATCACGTGAAGAATTAAATGGCGCTTCAAGATTTTTTGGTATTGCCCAGGAAGAATCATCCGCGTTGAAGGCAGTTTTCACGACATCAAATCCGCCGAAACCGCCCATGCCATTTGTGCTGTAGAATAAGGTGCTTGTGGTGAAATGGAAAAATGGTGTTACTTCATCATCCGCTGTATTGATCATCGGCCCGAGGTTTCTTGCAGCACTTGTATTTCCTTCTTCATCGAGCTGCACCATCCAGATATCCAATCCACCTTGTCCGCCTTCACGATCGGAAACAAAATAAAGTGTTGATCCGTCATTGGAAAGAAACGGCATCATGGTTTTAGAGCCCGGTGCATTTACATTCGGATCTAATTTTTTAGGTGCGAGCCAATTGTCGTTTACATTGCGGCACATAAAAATGGCGCTTTCTTTTCCGTCGGTGCTCCAGCGGGTGAAGAACAAATTTTCTTTTCCGAAAGAAACCATTGCGGCTCCTTCATTGGCAGGACTGTTCAAAACCGAGATTGCGCTTGAAAGTGGCTGTGGCTGCATCCAGTTGCCATTCATTTTTTTCGCAACAAAAATATCGGTGGTGTAAGCGTCAACTCCGAGTCGTGTGAATTCCGGTGTGGAAGCATTGCCGGGTTTCGCAGCGGTCAGCAACAATTGATTCGGATCGCCGTAATAGGTTGTGGCAAAAATGGCGGTTCCGGAATTGATGACTGTGTCCATTCGCTTTACCAGCACTTCGCGTTTTACATTGTTAGAGTCCAATGCAAAAACACAGCCTGCCTGATTTCGTGTTGCGCGTTTGAATTGTTGTGATGAAGCATCAAGTGGCTCAGCATAAATTTCAAACTGCCTGATAGCTGCTTCGTATTTTGCGTTGTTCATTAATGCAACGCCGTAATAATAGCGCACATCTGGAAAACGTTTGTCCTGCAGGAATAAAGCCTGGCGGTACCACAATTCTGCATTCTCATAATCATGCAGCTGACGATAACAATCGGCAGTACGGTTTACAACATAACGTGTGCGGGAATCATTTCCTTTTACAAGATCCGGATTTTTGAGCGATGCCGTATCAGCAGCAGCGACTACAATGGAAGATGAATCAACAATCTTTTTCGGATTGACATACGGACGGCATTCGTAAGGCGTAACAAGATCGCGGTCGCTGCCGGCTGCGAAAGTGATGGAATGCTGGTAGCAGGCAAGTGCGAGCTTATAGTTTTTATCGTCGTACGCTTTATCGCCGAATTCAATCCATTCGCGACGACTCTGTCCATACACCGAAAGTGTGGCAAGAGTAAAACAGAAAAATGTAAAAAGTATGCGCCTCATAATCTCGGGCAATTGGGTGCTACGACAGGAGTTTTTCTTTTTGCAATGTAGATCACAGAGAATTCAACTCCGCCGCGATTGTTGGTTGCCGGTTTAAGCGTTGATGTATTTACATCGTAGCTCATACGGTAAGTAAACGGGCCATGCTTTAACCCGACTTCCATGATGGCAGCATCTTTCGAACGGAATGTTGGTCCGACGATCAAATACGATTCGGAATTAGCCAGGAAAATATTTGCCTGCAATCCGACTACCATTTCTTTATCGTTGGTCTGCCACATGTAAAGGAAACGTGGCTGCAATTGCAAACGCGAATTAATTCCGACACGCGCACCTGCATGAATAATAAAGTGCATCGGCAATTTATTATTGTAACCATAAAATGTTTCTTTCGGCTGATTTAAATGGAATGCAGAAAATCCAATGAACGGATTTACACGGCTGGTTTCTTTTGCATAATAATACAATGCGCCTGTGCTGATATCGAGCAGATAATTTTTCTCTACGTTATTATTTTCCCCGCTTGGCATTGACATATCAAAACCACCGCCGCTTGCAAGTGTATATTGATTATCCCATGACAACCTTCCGAAGTCAACACTTTTTTGTATCACGCCTGCTTTCGGAATGGAAGCAGG
>JBKJMR010000282.1:0-2555 GCA_046596275.1 Bacteroidia bacterium
GATCATGGGTGTAAATAGAGCAGATTGCAGCAGTCTTTTAATTCGCATCGCAGAGCAGGATGTGCAATCGATCACATTTTACAATCATCCCGAAGCCACACTCTATCCCCCACTCGATCTTCCTCCGAAGGAAGCATTGCTGAAAGATTTTAAATGGCGTGAATCGGAACAGCCGCTTTCAGTTCAGGATTTATTTTTGAAGTAACCAGCACTACCATATCTTCAATATTCATCTTTTAATCCCTGTACCTGGTTAACTTTATAGTAAATCAACGTCATGTTAAAATAATTATGCCACAAACTTCAGAGCACGAAATCCATATTCTTCTCGGATGCGCAGATGCACGCGATCTTTCACAATTACAAGTAGATGCTATTCGCCACGTTTCGGCGGAATGGATGCAGCGGGGAATTGAAGTAGACTTTCATACCATTCGTTCGGCAGGTTCTTTTGTTACTCCTGATGTTGTTATGGATATCAAACGAACCATCGAGCAGGAATTACGCTCAAGCAATGATGTAAAGCGACCCGTGCGTTTTTTTGTCCACGTTCAAAGTCACGGACATCTTACGGAAGATTCCAGCAAAGAATATATTTCGCATGTCCATGATTTGCATATCGTGGAGGACTCGCCGCTGAATTGTGGTATGCTGCAAGCGTCTTCGCTTGGAATTGAGCTTGAGCATTTATTGTTGGAGGAAAAACCTGAAGTTGAATTTCATGGACAAACCTATAGAGTTGAAACATCACTCGATATTCGCACACTTTTACGCTCCGTTTATAATCACGATGGTTACCTGGCAGGTGATTGGATAAAAAGCATTGACCTTCTTCGCACACATCCGCGCAACCAGCGTACGCAATTAGAAAATGCGATCAAGAGTGATTCCGAATTAAAAACCCTGAATATAAAAGTTACTGCAGGCATCCAGGATTATTCTATCCATGCGCTCATTCGTGTCGATGATGGTGATCCTTCAGCACCGTGGTGGGATGAAGTTCAACTTTACATTCGACAGCATAACACTAACAAACGCCTGGTGAAAGACATTCTGTTTAAGCAAGCAGAAAAACAAAAGCCACTTGCAGGATTATTGTGCATGTCTGGTCCGCGAATGACTTCACGCTTAGCTGCTGCACAGTATTATCTCGGATTAAAAAACATTGTGACGGATGGCGATTATATGCCGAATACACTTTTTAATATTTCAGGAAGCAATTTTGATATTCCGCTTACACCTTTCGGTCCGTATGTGATTGCTGGATTTTATTACGCTGTACATTACCTCAAGCTTAAAGATCAAATGGTAATGGGTTATGATCAGCAACAAACCGATCGCATCATGGCAAAAATTTATAATGATCCGCTGATGAATTTGATTGTAAAAAAATATGATGTGAATTTAATCCCGGTCAACCAGGTGGATGTGGCTTCGCAATAAAAGCAAATTGAATTTAAATTAGAATTACTCTTCCCCAAATTCTAAAAAATGGAATTATTATTTAAACACTTCTGGATAGTGTTAGTTGCAGTGACAATCGCTAATGGATTAATTTTTAAATTCAGGGCTCAGCAATATATAGTTGCAGATCCAGGGCTGAAAGAGGGCTATGACAAACTCTTTAAAGGCTGGCTGTTGTGGGGAAATATCCCGTGGATAATAATTGGTATTGGAAATTTATGTGGGTTTACAAACAGCGTATTCGCATATTTCAGGCCAAGAGAATTGAATCCGATGGTTTTGTTATTTCACGTCTGTATTATTGTCATTTATGTTCTTAGTGTGAAGTGGATTTATTTTAGAAATGGAGCAGAATTCCTGGAACAACACCCTGGCTTTTTCAATAAATCATTTCTAAGTGATAGTAATATTACAGCTAAGCAGATAAAGATCTTTTTTCCATTAATGCTTGTTGGTGGAATTATCGGAATGGTCATAATGTGGGTGGTCGACATACCAGTTATAATTCACTGAAGCATCAATTATCGTATAGCATAAATTAACAAATGCATGGATAACCGGATCTTTAACAGCAACCATTCTTCAAACTGTGGGAGTAAAAGAATATGATGGAATGGTGATTGTAGTTGTGAATTAAAACCGGATTCAAAAGAAGAAACCAACGATTGTTTGACGCGCATTCTGAAGGAGGAACGATAACTATGAAGCTGCCGGATATGTTTTGGGGCGCGTATTATGAAGCTGCACAGATAAACATGGCATCAACTGGATGTTTAATTTATCGCAAAAAGGAGATAACATTTAACCAAAAGCAATAACTTGCTTCTTTAAAGCGTTATTCTTTTTGCCAATTATCCGGATAAATTAAACCTGGACCATAACTCATGAAAAGAATCATTATTTGCCAGCTGGTATTCTCTGCTTTCTTTTTGTCCACACTGAATGCACAAACAGCAGATACCACTTTTAAAAGGGAAATCGGGATCAGGATGACGGGGTTTTCTGATTTTGATTTTATCTATAAAAAGCAAAAGGCTGCTTTTAAATATTCAAGGATAAGATTGGTATCAGCAAATTTTTCCGTTTCGGAC
>JBKJMR010000321.1:0-3329 GCA_046596275.1 Bacteroidia bacterium
GAAGAAAGAATGCTGTTGCTGCCATCCTGGATCAGCATTCTTTCTTCTACGATCGACCGGCTGAACTCAAAAGTATTTCTTATTTCCTTCACCTTCGAAGGATAACAGCATGATCCATTCACTCACGCTTGCGTTATCTCCGCAGACTGCATTTGAACAGCAGGAGCTGCGAATGCGCGTGTGTGAAGAACTCGCGATTTATGATGAGCAGCTGAGCGGAATTAAAATTCACAAACGTTCTATTGATGCGCGCGGCAGAAATATTAAAGTGCATATCGTGCTCGAAGCGTTCGTGGATGAGCCGATGCCCGGATCGAAATTAAAATGGGAACCGAAAGATGTAAGCAAAAGTGCAGCAGTACATATTATCGGTGCTGGTCCTGCGGGAATGTTTGCTGCGTTGCGATTGGTTGAGCTCGGATTAAAACCAATTATCATTGAACGCGGAAAAAATGTGCGCGATCGCAGGAGAGATCTTGCGAAGCTCAACAAAAAACATATTGTAAATCCGGATTCCAATTATTGTTTTGGAAGGCGGTGCAGGAACCTATTCTGACGGAAAATTATTTACACGTTCCGGAAAACGCGGCGATGTAAATAGAATTTTAGAATTGTTTGTTGCTCACGGTGCGGATGAAGTGATTCTTGCTGATGCACATCCGCATATCGGGACGAATAAATTGCCGCAGATCATTGTTGCAATGCGTGAAAATATTCTTGCTGCAGGTGGAGAAATACATTTTGAAACACGCGTCGTCGATTTTGAAATTGCCAGCGACAAAATAAAAGCAATCGTCGCGGAACAAAATGGCAAACAATTAAATTTTTCCTGCGATCATGTAATACTCGCAACCGGTCATTCCGCACGCGATATTTTCGAATTGCTTGATCGCAAAAAAATAGCGCTTGAAGCAAAGCCTTTTGCAATGGGCGTGCGCGTAGAACATCCGCAAGTGCTTATTGATTCCTTACAATATCATTGTCGCCCCGAAGAAGTAGAAGCGCGTCGTGAATATCTTCCTGCTGCGCCCTACTCGCTCGTACACCAGGTAAATGGAAAAGGCGTTTATTCTTTTTGCATGTGTCCCGGCGGAATCATCGCGCCATGTGCAACAGCGCAGGAAGAAATTGTAACGAATGGCTGGTCGCCGAGCAAACGAAATAATCCTTACGCAAATTCCGGAATTGTCGTCGCAGTTGATCCACAGGAATTAACGGAATACAAAAAGTTCGGTGCCTTCGCAGGATTACGTTACCAGCAAGATTTAGAACGCATCGCATGGGAAGCGGGTGGCAAAACACAAACCGCACCCGCGCAAGCATTGCAGGATTTTGTCAATGGAAAACTTTCCAAATCATTACCGGAATGCTCGTATCAGCCGGGAGTTTTATCCGCGCCCTTGCATGAATTACTTCCTGAATCAATAGGAAAACGATTGCAGGAAGGATTCAAAGCGTTCGGAGAAAAGATGCGTGGTTATTTATCTAACGAAGCACTTATTGTAGGCGTAGAATCAAGAACATCGTCGCCGGTAAGAATTCCGCGCGACAGAGAAAAGCTGCATCATCCGCAGATCGTAAATTTATTTCCGTGCGGAGAAGGGGGAGGATTTGCGGGCGGAATTGTTTCGGCTGCGATGGATGGGGAGAGGTGTGCGGAGATGATTTGTAATTTGGGAATTAATAATTGATAATTTCTTCGCAAATGAAAGTGATTTATCTCATCTTTTCATTGGTAATTAGTATCCTGCTTCCGCCTGCTAAAGTGTTTTCACAAAATTATTTATACTCACAATTTGTTTCGAAACAAAAAGAGGCAAGTGCGGCACGTCTTAAAGTTGTTAAAGGATATTCTTATAAAAATGCATTACTCAGAAGACCAAAACTCATTTTGGAAGAGCATTATGATTCAAGTGGAAATATATTAAAACAAACAGAACATAAATATTATCGCTATAAACACTTTTACGAAGAAACCTATCAATACGATAGCCTGGGGCGTATTTTAAACATTACAAGTAAATCAACTTATAGAGATCATGTCTATTCAACCACTTTAATATACGGAACTGGCAATAATGTAAAATACCTTATTACAGGAAAAGAAATTCCTCCTAATTTGACCACTGACACTATATTTTATTTATACTTTCCTGATGGGAGAGTTCGTTTAAGCTACAGAGGTCAGTATCAATTCGGTGTTCTTATTAAATATGATACAACTTATCATAACTACCGCATTGAGGGAGCAACAAGAATTTCACCTAATAAAAATGATACGACCATTAACAAAGTAAGTCGGAATGAATATGATTGTATTCTTAGTAATCAAGTTTCAACTAATTACAAATATACAGAAGTACGCGACAGCGCTTGTCGTATTATTAGTCACAAAGAAGAAGAATTAGTAGAAGGCATCTGGCTTACTTATAGTTCATGTGAATTTCGTTACGACGGCAATAACTTAATTGAGACAAAGTGTTACGATTATAAAAGAAAGTTAAAGGGTTCCAACGTAATGCATCTTAATTTCTGGGATCAATTTGATTATAATGAATACGGATATATTACCACGCATACGAGGCTAAACAAGCGGGGAAAAATAATAGAGATCCGAAAATATTTTTACGAAACCTATTCTTTCTAAAGAGATGCGCACGCAAGAATATTTTTTATTTGGTGTACTCCTTATTTATCTTGTATTCACATTTCTCTTTGCAATTAAATTCAGAAAAGCAACAACCATTTATTCGCCAAAACAAACACGCCTCCACTCTTTCCTGATCTGGGTTATTCCATTTATCTGGATTATCTTGCTTAGGTCATTATCCAAGCCATCACCTGGCTCACATCATTACCGGAAGAAAAAAGTTGATGATGGATTTCATGAAAGTGGTGCCGGTTCATGGGATGATAACACCGCAAATAATTCTGACACGAATCATTAAGCGATAAGATAAGCGCATGATCAAAAAATCCATCGTCCTGACTTTGTGCCTCAGTGTATTCGTCGCATTACTTTTCCTCGGATATAATTATGATGTATGGGAAAACCAAAATAAAATTGAAATCGAAGAAGTAGATTCTATTTATAGAACCGACAAGCTTTCTAAAATCTCCGATGAAAACAACAATACCTCCATGTTTGAGAAAAAATTTACGGATGGGATGGCGAAACAATTTGTGGACGATTGGAATAATGCTAAATCAATCGGCCCGGTCAAATCCATGACAAAGTATTTTATTACTATTTACCAGAAAGACGGATCGAAAAGACATTTTCGTGCTAATGGAAAAACAATTAAAGAAAAAAATGATTACGGATTTCA
>JBKJMR010000323.1:0-5814 GCA_046596275.1 Bacteroidia bacterium
ATGCACTGGCCTTAATTGGCATTCCTGTAGCTGAGGTGATCGGTATTATTGATTACAAAGGAAGAGCAGCTGTTGTTATGACGCGGTATGCCGAAGGTTCGAAAGGAATAGTTACAAATGATAAACAGAATTTTAATGCACCTGTAAGAGTTGGGAATTCTGCACATTTAAATGCAAAGAGCATAGAAGACCTGAATTTGATAATGAAAAAGTTTCAAAAGGAAGGTGTGCAAATAGACGATATACAGTTTTTGATCGGAGCTGACGGAACTGTAGTAGTATCCGATCCACTGGCTGTGCGAAAAGGAAAGGCAACACCAAATATGCTTCAAATGATCAATAGATTAATTGAGGCAGCTGCTGAAAACGAGCTGGGTAACTTGCTTCAGGCTGACCGCAGACCTTTTACTGAGCAGGAATTGCTTGACCAGGTTAATGCGCTTGGTGTGGATCCATTCCTGGGAAAAAGGATTTTAAAAGGGCTTGTGACTAATCATTCCACAATGTATAAATGGGATTCAGGCACGAATACTTTCCGTTATAGTTCTGTTGAAGAAGTTGATTAAAATTAGAAAAATTAGATATGGAATTGCAATTACCTTCTGCTTTCAAAGATCAGCTCAAACTCTGGCGAGGTCAGAAAATTGTGAGTATGACACGCCTTCTAAATGATGATCCGGAATCCATCCCTTCTCTTTATGATATTCCAGAGGAAAAAATATTCAGCTATTTTCCTGCGCCATTAATTCTTGAATTATCCAATCGTGAGAAATTCGGTATTCAAGTGAATTCTGCACAGGCCTCCGTGATGATTTGTGAAACAGATGGCATGTTTGACGAAACGGATAGTATACCTGTGAAATTTTCAGATGCAAAATATGCGCAAGAAAAATATGCGCATATTGATGAATCGCCTATTGAAAACGTATCTATTTTTATTCGTCATCCGCAAAATCAGAAACTCGCTTCAAGAGCAAGAGAAGCGGGAATAGGAATAACATTTATGAATGGGAAAAAGCTGGTTTTATCCTGTGGACTTCATGATGGTTCGGATACCTTTTCTATAATTTATGCTGAAGAAATTCCTGACCGGTTAAAGCAGGAACTGAATGAAACCAGCATTTTTAACGGTTGATTTAATCTTTTTCCCTGGGAAAATTGATCTCACTGACAGATGCCCAGATCGAAAAGATACTGGAAAAGCTGACGAAGAATTATTCTGAAAAATTCGAAGCGGTTATCAGAATATAATAATTTAATAATAGGTAACTGAGTAATTGAAAAGGATAGATGAAGCATATTCCATACTGGTCTGTGCTGTGAGTGAAATTACCCAGTTATCAAATTACCAGATTACCAGATCACTTGCACAGACAATCTCTCTTCAAGACACTCACCGTTTCCCCTGGAAGAACGTCTTTAATAAAACGGAGCTTTCTTCTTCCAGCAATCCACCCACTAATTCTGTTTTAGGATGCAACACTTCTTTTTGCAAGCGTAAAAACCCGCGCTTCGGATCATGTGCGCCGAAAACAATTTTTCTGATCTGCGACCAATGTAAAGCGCCGGCACACATCAGGCAAGGCTCAAGCGTAACATATAGCGTGCATTCATTCAAATATTTTCCGCCCATATAGCTTGCAGCAGAAGTGATCGCCTGCATTTCAGCGTGAGCAGTAACATCTGTTAAACGTTCAGTGAGATTATGCGCTCTTGCAATGATCCTGTTTTCACAAACTATAATTGCTCCAACCGGAACTTCATCTGCATCAAAAGCTTTTTGAGCTTCTTTTAATGCTTCACGCATGTAATTTTCGTCGGAGAAAATGCTTAATTCCATAATGCAAGTTTAAGGTTTATTGTCAAGCGTTTTATGCCGGCAACAAACCTTAAACTTGCAGAACAGAAAAAAATCAGCGTGTTGTTGAACCCGTTCCTGATGTTGTGCGAGTTGTTCCGGTAGTTGTTCCCGAAGTAGTTCCGGTTGTACCATTTCCTGTCGATGAAGAAGTAGTATTATTTACAGTTGTTGAACCCGATTGGCTTTGCATTCCTGATGATGTACGTGCTGAATCCATGCCACTTGTTGCTCCACCTGATCCACTGGTTGAAGACCCACTCGGTGTAGTGTGATTGTAATTGTTGTTCGGATCATTTGTCTGGTTGCCTGCGGTCGAGCCACCATTGTTACGTTTTTCATGTTTTGTTATTTTTTAGGATAGGATTTTTATCCAACCGTATCCTAATGAAAAGTCAATTCCATAAACGACGGAGTTCCAACACTCATCAGAAACGATGAATCAGCTTCATACTTAAAAGCGAATAATTGCTGACCAGCTAGTTCAACAACGTGCGGAAATTCTTTGGCAGCATGGGTATTTCATTGATATAACATATACGATATGAATCGATTTTCAGTAATTTCGTCTCTCTCTAATTAACCTGTTTTATGCTTCGTACCCACACCTGTGGCGAATTACGCCTTACTGATGCCGGCAATACTGTAACCCTTTCCGGATGGGTGCAAACTTCGCGTGATTTTGGCGGATTAACTTTTATCGATTTGCGTGATCGTTACGGGTTAACACAATTGGCATTCAATGCAAATACAAACGCGGCGCTTGCAACTGAGGCAGGAAAGCTCGGTCGCGAATATGTGATCCAGGTGAAAGGAACCGTTCGCGAACGTGAAAATAAAAATCCGAAAATGCCGACCGGCGATATTGAAATTGTAGTGGATGAAATAAAGATCCTCAACATTTCAAAAACGCCTCCTTTCACAATTGAAGATGATACCGATGGCGGCGAAGAGCTCCGCATGAAATACCGTTATCTCGATTTGCGTCGCGCTCCTGTTCGTGAAAGTATTATTCTCCGTCACAAAGTTGCGCAGGCAACACGCGCTTATCTCAACGGAGAAAATTTCATCGAAGTGGAAACGCCGGTGCTCATCAAATCAACTCCGGAAGGTGCACGCGATTTTGTTGTTCCGTCACGAATGAACGCCGGGCAATTTTACGCCTTACCACAATCGCCGCAAACATTCAAACAATTGCTGATGGTAGCAGGATTTGACCGCTACTATCAAATCGTAAAATGTTTCCGCGATGAAGATCTGCGCGCTGACCGTCAGCCGGAATTTACACAGATCGACTGCGAGATGAGCTTCGTGGAACGCAATGATATTCTAGATACGTTTGAAGGAATGATCAGCAGTCTTTTCAAAACAGTGAAAGGTGTCGACATCGGCAAGCTTCCGCATATGAGCTATGCAGATGCGGCAAAATATTATGGTAATGATAAGCCTGATACACGTTTCGAAATGAAATTTGTTGAGCTGACGCAATTGGTGCAGGGAAAAGATTTCAAAGTGTTTGATGATGCCGAGTTGGTTGTTGGAATTTGTGCGAAAGGCTGTGCTTCTTATACACGCAAACAATTGGACGAGCTGACAGAGTTTGTAAAGCGTCCGCAGATCGGTGCGACGGGATTAATTTATGCGCGGTATAATGAAGACGGAACTGTAAAATCTTCTGTAGATAAATTTTACAATGAAGAAGAATTAAAAAAATGGGTTGCTGCTGTTGGTGCTGAAAAAGGCGATTTGATTTTAGTAATGGCAGGTGGAGTTGATAAGGCAAGAAAAGCAATGAGTGAATTGCGTCTTGAAATGGGAACGCGTTTAGGCTTGCGTGATAAAAATAAATTTTCTTGTTTGTGGCTTATCGATTTTCCATTGCTCGAATACAATGAAGATGAAAAGCGTTGGTTTGCGATGCATCATCCGTTTACGTCGCCATTGCCGGAAGATATCGGATTGCTTGATACAGATCCGGGTTTGGTTCGTGCGAATGCATATGATATGGTGATCAATGGTGTTGAAGTAGGAGGTGGTTCCATTCGTATTTTCGATAAAACGCTACAGGCAAAAATGTTTGACGTGCTTGGATTTACTCCAGAAGATGCAAAAGCACAGTTCGGATTTTTGATGGATGCTTTTGAATTCGGCGCGCCACCACACGGAGGAATCGCATTCGGATTTGACCGTTTGTGTTCGTTATTCGGTGGTGCAGATTCGATCCGTGACTTTATCGCATTCCCTAAAAATAATTCAGGCAGAGATGTGATGATTGATTCACCGAGTGTGATTGATGAGAAGCAGTTGAAGGAATTGAATATTAAGACGACTGTTTAAATTTAGTTTTAAAATTCCACCCTATAACTCAGCACAGGAATTAACGGTGCCTGGTAATTATTTACGATCTGATTCTTATCAGCATCATAATATTTATTGAACACATTTTTCCTGTTCGTCACATTCTGAATGTCGATTGCAATGGTGCTGTTCCATTTCGTGTGATTTCGTTTTACGCTGAGGCGAATATCTGTTCGGAAATAATCAGGAGCCTTTTCAGCAAATGCATTCCGCTCATCACGCCAGGTATAGCCAAGCTGCTCCGATTTTGCAAGGTCAATTGGCGTATCATAAAAGCCACCAGTGTAGATCAGCTTTATATTAAAACCGATCACACGATTTTTGCGTTTTTCGCTCAGCACAATTTCTTTTCCTCCTGTAAATGTGCATGCATATTGTCCGTTGAAGCGTGTATTGTGCCAGACATTATCCAACGCCTTATAGCTGGAATTATAAAACGATCCGGACAATAAAAAGTAAGAACCTTTGCTGAAGAATTTTTCAAACGTAAGCTCTAATCCAGCATTACGTCCTTTTCCTTCATTCACAAGGCTATCAGGAATGTTTCCGCCTATTTCATTGATCACTGCATAAGAGCTGTTCGGATTATTTTTTACCGGAACATCAAAAAGCCATTGGTGATACACTTCTGTTTTGATCCTGAAATTTTCTCCGATGCTGCGATCGTAAGCTAAAACAAGATGATGCGCTTTCAGGAAACCGAGCTCTTTATTTGAAAATAATTTTGTTCCATCAGGCAATTGTTCTTCTGCAAAATAAACTGCTAATGGTAAAACCTGGCTGTGCAAACCATAACCCGCGCTCAATGATTGTCCGGGGATAAATTCCCAGCGCGCAGCCGCACGTGGTTCGATGGAATACGTTTGATTTAATAGTAATCCTAAACTATGCAAGCCAAGATTAAACGTCAACCGTTCTGTCGGACGATATTGCCATTGCGAAAATGCCTGCACAGTTTCCGTATTTCCGCGCGATTGTAAACGGTCCACCATCTTATCAAGACTGTCATCATAAAAACGCATATTAAAATCATAACTAAGCTCATTGAGAATTATTCCACTTCTTAATGTATGATGTGTGTTGAATTTATGTGTCATCGTTGCAGAAACGGTGAGCTTGTTTTGAAAGTAAGATTCGAAATACAGATTACGTGAAGAATAATCGCTGAGCAGGTAACTTTCATTATAACCATTGCCTGTAGAAGATGCCGCTGTTGCAATTTTTAAAAACGTCCGTTCACCGAGCACCTGGCTCCACGTTACGCCGGCAACTCCGGTGTTTGCAAAAAACTTCGAAGCGTACCGATCTGATTCAGTCAGCCATTCTGTAGAATCTTTTTTTGCTTTGTATGATTCGTTGCTTAATCCGCCAAAACCAAAAACAGTAAATGTGCCGTATGATTTTGTCGGCATGGCAATGTTGAAAGAAAGATCCTGGAAAGTAGTGACACCACCTTCACCCAACACACCGATCTTGCTTAGAATTCCTAAAGTAGAATAACGGTAATTGATAAGATAAGAACCGTTATGCTTCGAAGAAAAAGGTCCTTCAGCCGCAACATCAATTCCAAGCACGCCCGCCTGGAAAGTAAATTCGTG
>JBKJMR010000334.1:0-2701 GCA_046596275.1 Bacteroidia bacterium
TATTGAGTATTGAGTATTGAGTATTGGGTATTGGGTATAACCACCTTCAACCAATCACCAATCACCATATTGACAAAAAGAAAAGCGGCTCTCCATAGAGAAGCCGCTTTCCATTAGTATAACCAAGCCTATTGCATCGAAAACTCAAATGTATTTCCTTCAATAGTGATCGTTGCTTTATTGTTGCAGGTTCCGTCGCCGAAATCGATTGTGCGTGTTGCTTTACCGGCCGGAGTGATGTCAATTACCCCTTTTGTAAGCCAGGTGCAACCCAGATCGCGTATGATCGGCGTGGTGATGGTTGAGGTCCAGGCGTTTCCGTCACGGTCTGTACCGCTGTTTGTTCCTGAAATGGTAACGATCTGTGGATCAGAAGACGAATTTGCTCCGGATGTAAATGTGATGGTACGCTCAGCATCAAAAAGGATGGTCCAGGGTGCTGCACCTGCTTTGGTACATTTTCCGTTCACAACACGTTTTGTAAATGAGGCCGGACCTGTACGGGTAAGTATTGTAGTTCCTTCAAATTTGATGGCGCCAACCATAAACGTATCGAACGTACAGGTAATTACCACCCCGATTGAATCAAAAGGACGGTCAAACTCACAAATGATCTGGCCTTTTCTCATTTTTCCGTCTACCGGGTCCACACAGCCTGTGCCGTAATCGATATACATATGACGTGGAAAAGGGTTCATCGAATCCGGAACAGAAATGCTTGGACAACCGCTGGTTACATGGTTTCCTGATCCGTTACGGTGGATTCCCTGTTCATCAATCGCGATTGAATTTACGGTTGGAAGCATGCGCATAAATTCATTTTCGCAAATGCTGTTATCCGTAGCCGTTACTGTTTCTGTGTCAGCCGGAGTATCTTTTTTACAGCTATCAATAGCAATAGCTGCGGTAAGCAAAAGAATTGAGGAGATAAAGATCCTTTTCATAGAGGTGGTTTTGGAGTAATAAACTTATGATGACACTAATCACCAAGGGTTTAACGCAAAGCTAAAGGTTTTACGCGCTATGGCAAATAAAGGTTTTTTTATCGTGATTGGAAAAAAGGCCATAATGATGGGAAAAAGCGCAATTGAAATAAGACTGATAAGTTCTAATACAGCCCTCGTCATAATCACCCGTCACCTGTCACCCGTCACCCGTCACCCGTCACCTGTCACCAATCACCAATCACCTGTCACCCGTCACCAATCACCAATCACCTCCGCCGCGGCGGACACCAATCACCAATCACACTTTCTCAAACAATCCTCACCCCCACAAACAAAACATCATCCACCTGCTGATAAACGCCTTTCCATTCTTCAAAAACCTGTTCCAACGCAACGGCCTGTTCTTGCATCGTCAGCTCCTGGATGTCCTGGAGTTTTAAAAGCAGATTTTTTACCATGAATTTTTTTCCTTTCGAACCGCCGAACTGATCTGCATAACCATCCGAAAACAAGTATAATGTATCACCCGGCTCTACAAAAAAACGGTGCATGCTGAATTTCATATCACGTGTATCATGCGAACCACCGATAGGGAAACGGTCGCTGTCTACCTTGCTGAGCAATCCTTTTTTAATTACAATAAGCGGACGTAATGCCCCGGCAAACAGCACTTCTTTTCTGTCTTTATCATAGCTGATCACGCCGATATCCATGCCATCCGTCGTGTCCTGCTCATGCTGATCTTGTCGCAATGCTGCACGAACACCTTCATTCAATCCATTCAGAATAAGATCAGGCTGCGTAGTTCCTTTTTCAAGCACCACCTGGTTCAGGATATTGTGACCGATCATACTCATCAGCGCACCCGGAACGCCATGACCGGTGCAATCGCCCACGCAAAGAATATTTTTACCACTCTTTTCTTCAAACCAATAAAAATCGCCGCTGACAATGTCTTTTGGTTTGTAAAGAATAAAACTTTGCGGAAAATGCTGATAGATCACTTCCAGATCAGGAAGCATTGCAGTCTGAATTCGTTTTGCATATTGAATGCTGCTGGTGATGTCGGCATTTTTTTGCGCAAGCTCATACGTTCGCTCAGCAACTTTCGCTTCGAGCACACGGTTTTCTTTTTTGATCGCAGCAGTTCTTATCCGGATAAAAGTGAAAATTCCTGCTACTAACAACAATACGCATATCGAATAAAACCAGTTCGTTCGCCAAAAAGGTGGCTGGACGTGAATGGACAATATTACTTTATCTCCGCTCCAGTTACCGTTTGAATCGGCCGCTCTTACATGAAGTCTGTAATTTCCGCCGGGCAAATTGGTATAGCTGATGAATCGGTTTGAAGTCACCGCCGACCAGTCATCGTCTATTCCTTCCAATTTGTATTGGTAAAGATTTTTTTGCGGATCAACATAATTCAACGCGGCAAGCTGGAACATAAAATTATTATCACGCCAGCTCACGTTTAAAAATTTCAAATTAGAAATGTTTGTGTCGAGATGCACTTCTTTTCCGAAACGTTTATAAGAAGTAAGATAAACACCAGGTGCCGGAAAGCTCATCTCCATTTTTTGCGGATCAATAATATTCAGTCCTGCTTGTCCGCCAAAAAACAATTCGCCTTTTTTATTTTTGAAAAACGCGCCCTGGTTAAATTCGGATGGCTGAACGCCCGCTGCTTTCCCGTAATTTCTGAAAAGATTTTCTTTACCCATTGACGGATTAAAACGGGTAAGCCCTTTATT
>JBKJMR010000345.1:0-2609 GCA_046596275.1 Bacteroidia bacterium
CGAAACGCGGAGCTAACCGGTTAAACGGCACATTTTATGCACTTTTCAATTCCAGCAAATTGAATGCGCGCAACTTCTTTGACAATACAGATGGCAATACTTCTATGGATTTGAGGAGCTTTCAGAGACCTGCTCCTTTCCCCTCAGACGAAGTGCCGGTTTTTATTGATGGAAGACAAGGCAGAGTGTTCAACAATGCAGGCGAGAAAGACCCTTTAACGTTATTGCAAGGCGGATTTACAGTTGGCGGAAGAATAATCAGGGATAAAATGTTTTTCTTTGTATCGGGTGAAGGACAACTGTTGAATGCTACAAAAGAAATTCATTTTGCCGTTCCAACCATACAAGAACGTGGATTTGTAAGATCAGGCGCAATCGGGTTACAGCAATGTCTAGGTGCAGGATTTGACAATATTGGAAGATGTCTTAATGCGAATAATCAGCCAATTCCTTTTACCTCAGGATTTCCTACATCATCCGGTGGAGACGCTGTTTTCAGTTTATTCCCCTTCGCCAATGATCCATCTGGCGTTTATGGTCAAAACACTTACACACAATCACTTTCAACAGATGCTCGCGGACGAATTCTTTCTGGTAGATACGATTGGAATATTTTTGAAATCAATGGTAATCAGCAAACTTTTACAGCACGGTACAACAATACTGTTGACAGACGAGATTTAACCGATGTCGGTGGCGCACTTTTTTCAGCAGTTCGTCCTTTAGTCCGCACTGATAACTTTTCTACTTACCTGACCGGCGGACTAACAAATAATATTACAAATGAACTACGATTTTCTTTTGGACGCACTCGCCTAAAGTTTGAAGAGCTTCGAGATAGCTCATTTTTACTTCCATCAACTAGATCTGTAAATACTCCCTTTCTATTGAATGCTCCGCTTCTTTTTAATGATACGCGTCCTATTAATTGTAATCCTCTAACGTGTTCTGCAGGAACTCAAGTTACTTATACTACTTCAGGAACAATCGAAGATTCAGATTTAGGATCTATCGGTCAAGTAATTATTGCTGGATTCAGTCCGGTCGGAGTAGACGTTCTTAATTTTCCGCAACAACGCGTTAACAATACTGTTCAGATTGCCGATACATTACGCTTGCAAATTACTGGTGGTCATAACTTATCTTTTGGCACAGATATTCGCAGGGCTTACTTGGATAGTGACCTTCCGCGCAATGCACGTCCCTTAGTAACATTTAACGGGGGAGCACAACCATTGGTAAGCAATCCAACCGCATTATCTGATTTTGCACTAACACGAACGCCATTAGACTTTGCTTCTGCTGGAGCACCGGCAGGTTTTTTCCAAAGTCTTGTTTTACCTGACAAGGATGCTGCGATTAAGTTGCGTTACAATCAATTTAACTTTTTCGTGCAAGATGAATGGCGTGTTCTGCCCAATCTAAATATTAACTATGGAATTCGTTATGAATACAATACTACCCCGAAAGAAGCCGATAGAAAGATTGAAGAAACTTTCGGGCAACCATTACCTTCTTTTTTAAGCGGTTTGACCGATATCGTTGACGGGAGAAAAAGTATCTACGAGAGTGACGGTAACAATTTCGCCCCACGACTCGGAATTGCTTATGATCCACTACGTAGTGGTAATACGGTTATACGTGCCGGCTTCGGAATGTATTACGATCAGATTCTCGGGGCTGTTGTCAGTCAATCAAGAAATGTTTTTCCAACTTTTTCTACGGTAAATTTTGGCGGCGGTTCACTGTTTAATCTCGGAACGGATGATGATCCTTTCAATGTTTTTACACTATTCAATCCAGCGAACGCAATTGTTGCAACAGGTACAGGTGTTGTTTTTAACTGTCGTGATCTTGAAAGATTCAGTGGCGGTTCTTTTTGTAACCAATCAGTAGCAGGTTTTATTCCACTTCTCGAATCTGGAAGTTTAAACAGAATCAATCCAATTTTAACTTCACAGCAACGCCAGGGAGCACTTTTAAGTATAAATAATCTCTTTCCTTTAGTCGGTAGTGGTGGATCATTTGGAACTATTTTACCAACTAAAAAACTAGATACGCCACTTTCATATCAATATTCAGTTGGCATTGAACAAAGATTGTATAATGAAACGTTTCTTTCAGTAGCTTTTGTAGGTACAAGTGGTCGCAAATTGTTGCGTTTTACAACTCCCAATCTTGGTAACAATTACGTCCCAGTAGCTGATTTTTTCCAATTATTTGACGATGGTCAGTTGTTTGTTGTCGGCGCTACACTTGATCCATTTAATGGAACAGATTTTGGGAGACCACGCCGAAACATCGGGTCAATCAATCAGTTTGAAACGACGGGACGTTCCCGTTATAATTCGCTGCAGATTGAATTGCGCGGGCGATTAACTCCGAATTTTCAATATCAAACGAATTATGTATTCGGAAAAGTTAAAGACGATGTTTCAGATGTATTCGACCTTGCAGGCGCATCTGCCTTGCCGCAAAACAGTCTGACTTTTGACGGTGAATATGCAGTGGCGAACTTTGATGTGCGCCACCGATTTACTTATAATTTTGTTTATGACACGCCACTTTTGGATGACCGAAACAGTATTGTGAAGTATTTGTTAGGCGGT
>JBKJMR010000539.1:0-7982 GCA_046596275.1 Bacteroidia bacterium
TTGATTCCATTTACCTGCAGGAATTCAGCGATCTCCTCTACTTTTTTCCGGCTCAGACAATATATAATTCCTGATTTGCCGGTATTTTTTTTAATGTATTTGACAATTTCTTTTACAACATTCACCTTCGGGCGAACTTCATAATAAAGGTTTGCGCGGTTGAAGGAAGACTTAAAAATATTCGCTTCCAGCATTCCGAGATTCTTCACAATATCCTGCTGCACTTTCGGAGTCGCTGTTGCAGTTAAAGCAATGATCGGTACAGTACCGATGGCTTCAATAATATCACGGAGACGACGGTATTCAGGACGGAAATCATGTCCCCATTCCGAAATACAATGTGCTTCATCAATAGCGAAAAATGAAATTTTAATTTCCCGGAAGAAGTTGACATTATCTTCTTTTGTCAATGATTCGGGAGCAACGTAAAGTAATTTTGTTTTGCCTGATGTAATATCTTTTTTAACCTGGAGAATTTCCGCTTTGTTTAAAGATGAATTCATGAAATGTGCGATGCCATCATCGGAGCCATGATTACGGATTGCATCAACCTGGTTCTTCATTAACGCAATAAGCGGGGAAACGATAATTGCAACGCCGTCGCTGATCAAAGCAGGAAGCTGGTAACAAAGTGATTTTCCACCACCAGTTGGCATGATCACAAAAGTATCCTTGCCTTCGAGCACGCTATTGATAATTTGTTCCTGGTGCCCTTTAAAAGTATTAAATCCAAAGTATTTCTGGAGCTGATCGGTCAGTATAAGACTTTCAGTATCAGTCATTTTAAGCATAGTTTGTGTAATTCGGGAGAATTCGGGAGAACTCACTCTTCGTTAAATGTCTAAGTAAAGATATAATGAATTTTTCTTTCATTAGCGAGAATCAGCAGCCTTTTTCTCACATTTCTACGAATGGAGTTTATTGAACGATTAAAAAAAATTAAATGGCACTTTTCTATGCTAACCATTTCTTTACGAGAAAATTAGTGAGCACTAATTAAACTTAATATCTTGCTTGCTCCAATTAGAAAATGACCCGATAATGAAAAAAATTCTTACGCTCCTGCTTACAATTTTTTCTGCTGCCGCTTTTGCTCAGGCACCTCAAGCTATCGATTACCAGGGTGTTGCCCGCGATCCGCTGGGAAATGCTTTGATAAATCAAGCGCTTGGAATTGAATTGTCAATTCATCAAACTTCGTCAACAGGACTTGTTGTTTATAAGGAACAACATTTTACCAGCACGAATCAATACGGTTTGTACACGTTGAAATTAGGTCTTGGTACACCTGTAACCGGAACATTCAGTGCAATCAATTGGTCAACCGGATTATATTTTCTTGAAGTCGGAATGGATATTACCGGCGGAACAAATTTTGCCGCTGCCGGAACATCGCAATTGCTTTCCGTTCCATATGCACTTTATGCAGAAACAGCAGGAAGTTCAAGCGGCGGACCAACTGGTCCAACTGGGCCAACTGGTCCTGCAGGAATAAATGGTGCAACAGGTACTACAGGAGCAGCTGGTGCAACAGGTGCATCCGGAGCAACCGGACCAGCAGGTGCTAATGGCGCTTCGGGAACTACAGGACAAACGATCGCAGAAGTTTATGGTACCGGTCAGCTTGTGGTTTCGGCTTCTACAACTACTTATACATTGATTCCCGGTTTGACACAAACGATAAACATTCCTGCAAACTCGCTAGTGTATGTTTCTACTTCGGGTGGAATGCAAAGTACGGGTGCAACTTCCTCAACATATTCTGTGGTGGATGTAAGCTTATTCTGCGATGGTGTTGCAACAACTTCCGGTGGACAGCGACGAATTTCTATTGCCAATACAACTGCATTAGCACAGCTTATCGGAAATTGGTCGCTGATGCATACTTATAATCTTTCGGCAGGCAATCACACCTTCGAAGTAAAAGCAGTGAGTGGTGCTGCGGGTTCAGCTAATGCTAATGTAAGCAGCTCTTCAGCTCCGCAATTGCAAGGTGTGCTTACGGTTATGATCATTAAACTTTAATTTTTTATAAAAAATTCATGAAAAAAATTCTATTCCTTTCTGTCATTTCTGCAACAGTTTTGTTTCTACCGCTTTCTGTTGCTGCACAATCAAGTTCGCCTGATGTAATAGCTGCGGGTGGTGGATTTGCAACCGGCGCAGGTTTTACAAATTCGTTTACAATCGGGCAGGGTTCACTTACTGAAACGTTTGCTCCGGGAACATTTATTCTCACGCAAGGATTTCAGCAGCCTGCAGATCTCGGAACAGGACTTGCACCTCTTTATCTACCATCAACCAACATCGGTACATTTCCGAATCCTAGCAACGGCCAATTTTTTCTCGAATATAATCTCGATGAAAATGCGATTGTAACAGTGGAAACGTATGATGTTTTAGGTCAGCGTATTTATGTAGAAACTACTTCCAGAACGACAGGAAAACAATTGCATGAGGTGAACCTCGGCACGCAGGCTAACGGAATTTATTTTGTGAAATGCACGATTAAAACACCAACCGGAGTTTCAACAACAACATCCAAAATAACCGTTTCCCGATAATGAAAAAAATAATTACGCTCGCACTTTTATTTGCCGAAACTGTTTTATTCGCACAAGCACCTCAAGCAATTAATTACCAGGGTATCGCCCGCAATTCATCAGGAACCGCAATCCTCAACCAGCTGCTTGGCCTGCAATTAACCATTCACAGCGGCTCTGCAGCAGGACCAATAGTTTACCAGGAATCACATACGCCTACAACCAACCAATTCGGTTTGTACACGGTTTCAATCGGAACAGGAACTCCAGTTACCGGAACATTCAATGCTATTGCGTGGTCAAGCGGACTGTATTTTCTTGAAATTGGGATGGATATTACCGGTGGTACCAATTATGTTGCTGCAGGAACAACTCAATTAATTTCTGTTCCATATGCTTTGTATGCAGAAACTTCAGGCAGCTCAACCCCTGGTCCTGCGGGTCCGACAGGCGCGACCGGATTAAATGGCGCAGCTGGTCCTTCAGGTCCGAGTGGTGATCCGGGCGCAGTTGGTGCAACTGGTTTAACAGGAGCAACGGGCGCAGCTGGTCCTTCGGGACCGAGTGGTGATCCTGGCCTGGTTGGCGCAACAGGTTCGACAGGCGCAAACGGAATTAATGGCGCAACAGGGCCAACAGGATTAACCGGCGCTGCTGGTCCAACTGGTCCTTCGGGTGCGAACGGAATTAATGGTGCAACGGGTGCAACAGGTCCATCAGGGGCAAACGGAAGTAATGGCGCAACAGGCTCAACTGGTTTAACCGGCGCTGCTGGTCCGACTGGCGCATCTGGCGCAAACGGCAGTAATGGCGCAACAGGGCCAACAGGATTAACCGGCGCTGCTGGTCCAACTGGTCCTTCGGGTGCGAACGGAATTAATGGTACAACGGGGCCAACAGGCGCTACAGGAACATTTAGCGCTACAGGATCAACAGGACAGACCTTGTATTTTAGCGCAACCAATACAGTTACCGCAACCAGCAATCTTTATAATAACGGAACTAACATCGGTATTGGAACCACTTCTCCGGCGGAGCTTTTTCATGCGTATGGATCAACTGCAGCAACCACGCAACGCATCTTGCTGGAGAATGGAAATGGTTCGGGTGCTTCAGCAATCACAGCAAAAGGTCCCGGCGGTACATCTGATGTATTCGAAATGGCACGTATGGGCCCTACTGCTTCCGGCACAACCGCTGGTGGCGCGGTGAGCCTTGCAAATCTTTCTCATTTGTACACTGGAGCTGGTGCCGGGCCAATGCTGTTTCAGGTGATGACTGCAAATTCTATGTATTTCGCAACGAATAATTCATTGCGAATGACGTTGACACCAGTGGGAAATCTTGGTATTGGCACCAATTCGCCATTGGAACGACTACACATTACCGAAAACGCCAACACATCTGTCGGTATCGTAATTCAAAACACAGATCCGGGTTCATTTTCCAGCGAGCGCATTTCCTTCGATGATGAAAATGGCAGCGTGGCGGGTATCCAGGTAACTGATGTCGCATCTGTTACCGGTGCAACGATGACGTTGTTTAATAATCGTCCGGCAGGAACAATGCGTTTCAATACCGGCGGCACTCCTAAAATGTTTATTGCCAACAACGGTTATGTGGGCATCGGCAGTAATTTCACAGCGCCTGCAGGCTATCTGCATGTAAAAGGCGCTGATTGGTCAAATGGCGCTGTAATCGTTGAATCTACCGTTGGAGGCAACGTTGGACCTGCAATTCGTTTTTCCGGCTCGTCTCATGTTTATGATATTATCGGAGCTACCGGTACAGGAGCATCTACCGGAGCAGATTGCTGGGCAGTTTTTGACAATACAACAAGTGCTTACCGGTTTGTAATTACCGGTAACGGAACGGCAGGTATCGGAATGACATTACCTCAAAGTGGTGTGAAGTTCGATGTCCTGGAAAATACACTTTTCTATTGCGGTTATTTCACCAATACAGCCTCCGGCGGTTATGGTTTGTTTTCTGACGCAGATGCTACTTCCGGAACGGGTTATGGTGTACGCGCTGTTGGAGGTTACATGGGCGCTTATCTTGATGCGAATGCGCCATCATACACCGGAATTATTTATGGCGCATACGGCTATGCGCATGGTACTGGTGGAAGTGGAACACGTTACGGCCTTTACGGTTACGCAATTGGTGGAACCACCAATTACAGCGGTTATTTCAATGGTAATGTGCACGTGAATGGAGTGCTCAGCAAAAGCTCAGGAACATTCAAAATCGACCATCCACAGGATCCGGAAAACAAATATCTCATTCACAGCTTTGTTGAAAGTCCCGATATGATGAATGTTTACAATGGCAATATTACAACCGATGCAAATGGTGAAGCAATTGTTACGCTACCCTCCTATTTTGAAGCTGAAAATATTGATTTCAAATATCAGCTTACCGTTATCGGACAATTTTCACAAGCGATTGTCTGGAAGAAAATTGAGAATAATCAATTCGTAATTAAAACGGATAAGCCGAATGTTGAAGTAAGCTGGCAGGTAACAGGTGTGCGCAATGATAAATTTGCACAGGCTAATCCTGTCATCCCTGAAACAGAAAAAGCCCCTGAAGACAAAGGCAAATACCTGAACCCGGAATTGTATGGACAATCTGCTGCAGACGGCATAAATCCTCCACCAACAAATGAGGCACCGGCGGCAGATGCAAAGCCAGCAAATGCTGCTGCACCAAAACAAACACCAGCCAGCGCTCCAAGAAAATAACCACTGAGTGCGAAGGAAGATCAATAAATTCTTCCTTCGCTCCTCTTTTTTTCACACCTAAATTAACCTTTCACTAATGCTAAGACGATTTCTATTTTTCTGCGGTATTATCGTTCCCTTTTTCGTGTCCGCACAAGCTCCGCAGGCAATCAATTACCAGGGAATTGCACGCAACGTTTCAGGAACAGCAATCATTAATCAATTACTCGGATTGCAGCTTACGATTCATAGTGGCTCAGCAGCCGGTCCAATCGTGTACCAGGAAACACATTCGCCGACTACAAATCAATTCGGTTTGTACACGGTTTCTCTCGGAACAGGCACAGCGGTTGTCGGAACATTCAATACAATTCCATGGGCAAACGGTCCTTATTTTCTCGAGATCGGAATGGATATTACCGGTGGTAACAATTACGTTGCAGCAGGAACAACACAATTGATTTCTGTGCCGTATGCGTTGTATGCAGAAACTTCAGGCAGCTCCACTCCGGGTCCTGCTGGTCCGACCGGCGCAACAGGATTAAATGGCGCAGCTGGTCCTTCAGGTCCAAGTGGTGATCCCGGCGCAGTTGGTGCAACTGGTTTAACGGGAGCAACGGGCGCAGCTGGTCCTTCAGGTCCGAGTGGTGATCCTGGCCTGGTTGGTGCAACAGGTTCAACAGGCGCAAACGGTATTAATGGTGCAACAGGTGCAACCGGAGTAACAGGATTGACTGGTGCTACAGGATTAACGGGCGCAACTGGTTCGACAGGCGCAAACGGAATTAATGGATCAACCGGTGCAACTGGATTAACGGGTGCAAGCGGCGCAACTGGATTAACCGGGGCAACTGGTCCATCGGGTGCGAACGGAATTAATGGAGCAACTGGTCCATCAGGCGCAAACGGAATTAATGGATCAACTGGTGCTACAGGATTAACAGGTGGTGCTGGTGCAACCGGCCCTTCAGGCGCGAACGGTGTTAATGGTGCAACTGGTGCAACTGGTCCTTCGGGTGCAATTGGTGCGGCTGGTCCGACCGGACCTTCAGGAGCAAATGGTGCTGCTGGTCCAACAGGTCCTTCTGGTGCAATTGGTGCTGCTGGCCCGACCGGACCTTCAGGAGCAAATGGCGCTGCTGGGCCAACAGGTCCTTCTGGTGCAAATGGCGCTGCTGGCCCGACCGGACCTTCAGGAGCAAATGGCGCTGCTGGTCCAACTGGTCCTTCGGGTGCAAATGGCCCTGTTGGTCCTACAGGAGTAACAGGCGCGACTGGTCCGCTTGTAGCAGGAACAACAGGCCAAACGCTTTACCATAATGGCACCACCTGGGTGGCAACAAGCAATCTTTATAATAACGGTACAAGCGTGCAAATTCCTGCTACCAACACCTATAACTATGCGAGTGCAAAAACTCAATATGCTACTATCCCTGCTATTGGATTTAATTACCCGATCGTCGGAAACACAACTACATCATATGTAGAAAGTTTCGTTTCAGGAACAGCAGTTTGGGTGAGAGGTAATGGAACTACAGCAGCACAATTGTACACGCCGGTGCATCTTCCGCACGGAGCATTTGTAACGTTGGTTGAAGTGTTTTGCTGGGATAATGATGCAACTTATAATGTAACGGCAGATTTTAACCGCCAGATAGCAGGATCTTCTGCTGTTGGTACTCTTTCATCCACACCTATAACTACCGGTGCCGCTGCGGCTGTTCAGACGTTGAGCATGGCACCGAATACTGCCATCGACAATTTGAATTATAATTATTTCATCCGGTTTAATACAATTGAAGCAGCGAATAACAATCTGCGCCTTTACGGTGTGCGTATCACTTACACAGTGACTGCGGTGGATTAAACAACCCTATGGAAATAATAAAACAAAGAAGGAAAGTTCATTCGGACTTTCCTTCTTTGTTTTACTAACTTTTCAATTTCTTTATTTCCTCTAAACCACATATTTTAAGCCAATGCTCTTTTTTCCTAACTTGCGCGGTCATTCTTTTTCTCTCTGAACCTCATACTTTCGCTATGCTAAGACGTCTACTTTTTTTCTGCGTCCTCTTGTTACCATCTATCGCTTTCGCACAAGCTCCACCGCAAGGAATAAATTATCAAGCTGTTGCACGCGATGCTTCCGGCGCTGAATTACAAAACACACCGCTCACCGTACGAATCGGAATTTACTCTGATCCTTCTGCAACGGTTCTTGCCTATGAAGAAACGCATGCCGTAACAACCAACGCATTCGGTTTATTCTCCGCAGTGATCGGACAGGGAACACAAACTTCTCCTTCTGCATTCAATACAATTCTCTGGGCTAACTCCGCGCATTACATGAAAGTTGAGATCAACGGCGGAAGCGGATTTACCGATATGGGAACGACACAATTGATGTCGGTTCCGTATGCGCTTTACGCAGGCTCATCCGCAGGCGGACCTACCGGACCACAAGGTGCAACTGGTGCTCAAGGTCCGACAGGCGCAACTGGCTTGCAGGGAGTCGCAGGTGCAGTCGGGGCGAATGGCTTACAGGGCGCAACAGGAGTTAACGGAACGACAGGAGCAACCGGCGCTACAGGAATTACGGGAGCCAGTGGTACTACCGGAGCTACAGGAGCAACTGGAACAAATGGATCAAACGGAATCGACGGACTTAATTGTTGGGATACAAACGGAAATAATGCCACTGATCCTACAGAAG
>JBKJMR010000551.1:0-14206 GCA_046596275.1 Bacteroidia bacterium
ATGAACACAGCGGATGAAGCGTTTGTTTATTTTAATCCGCACACCATTGCGCATAAAAAGCTCGAGCCGATTTCAGAGGAAAAAGTGAAGAGTGCTTTTGCACGGGAAGATTTAAAAGTCTCCACAGATTCTAAAGCGCTTGTAGCAGAATTAAAATCGCGCAGCTGGAATAATTCTGTTTTGCTTTTAATGACCAGCGGAAATTTTGATGGTGTTGATTTTTCTGTGCTCGCAGAAAGCTTATCGGTTTAAAATTTTTTAAAATGTGCCGGCGAAAAACGGAACATTTTACGAAACGATTTGCTGAAGCTTTGCACATCCGAAAATCCGGAAGCAAACGCAATTTCACTTACCGAACCTTCACCATTTTCCAGCTTGTTTTTTGAATCATTCAGCCGCCGTTGAATCTGGTATTGAAGCGGAGAAATTCCATAGGCCTGCTTGAAGGTTCGGTAAAAATGAAATTACAAATTGAGTTTTCCAGCGGCCGTAGGTGCGACCTGTTCTCACCAAAAGAAAAAATAGTGATTAAATCAGATTCTATCACCGCTTCCTGGTTAGCCTAACTTAAAGACAGTGCTATGTAGCTTCTGCCTCTTAAAAATTAAACTGCTTTTTTCCCTTTCAGGCGGAAGATCACTGTCACTAAAACCGTCATCACAAATCCTAAAAGGAAATTGGGAATGCTCCAGAATTGAGCGCGGTCCATCATGGTTTGTTTTGTTACGGCAGACAAAAACTGGTTTACCTGGTCTTTATGTCCGGCTGCGATCATTCGTTTTACATCGGCCTCTACATCAATATGTGTAAGCGCAACAAAAAACCCGATTCCCCAAATGACGGTAATAAGCACAGCTGTTAATCCGCCGGCTTTTAAGCAACCTTTAAATTCGGGAACAACGTTGGGTTGTGTTTTTGTGAAAATTTTCACGCTCATGTAAATGCACATGAAATAAATGATCTGCGGACTGTAATAAAGCAGCATTTCAAATGTTCCTGAAGTGCCATTTTCCATGGAAAGCATCATAGAATAAAATTGCAGCAATGCCACTACAATTCCACCAACAATTCCAATTACAACAGGAGATCTCATAGGCAATAGTTGGGAGTTCGGTTGTCAGTTATCTGTAGAGACGCGATGCCTCGCGTCCGTGTACAGCAATATTCATCCGCCGCGGCGGAGTCAGTTGTCAGTTTGTTTTTTTGCGTGAGCGATAGAAGCGGTTACCCCGGACCGTGAAGGAACACTCCTTCGTGTTTCCTTCATGGGAGGAGTAAAAGCGGATAGCGCGACCGTGAAGGAACACTCCTTCGTGTTTCCTTCACGGTCACGCCAACATTACCTTACCACCAACCTTTTTTTACCACCTACTACCAACTTTTTTTACTACCCGTTCATCGAAATCAAAAACTCTTCATTCGATTGTGTATTCTTCATTTGCGATTTTAGGAAATCCATTGCTTCCTGTGGATTCATATCGGCTAAGTGATTACGAAGGATCCAGATGCGCTGCTGTGATTCTTTATCCATCAACAAATCATCGCGACGTGTGGAAGAAGAAACCAAATCAATAGCAGGGAACACACGCTTGTTTGCGAGCTTGCGATCAAGCTGCAATTCCATATTACCTGTTCCTTTGAATTCCTCGAAAATAACTTCATCCATTTTCGAACCGGTATCGATCAATGCAGTTGCAATAATCGTGAGTGATCCGCCGCCTTCAATTTTACGCGCAGCTCCGAAGAAACGTTTTGGCTTCTGCAGTGCATTCGCTTCCACACCACCGGAAAGTACTTTTCCTGATGCTGGCTGAACAGTATTGTATGCGCGTGCAAGACGTGTGATGGAATCTAAAAGAATTACAACATCATGTCCGCACTCTACCATACGTTTTGCTTTTTCCAAAACGATGTTTGCAATTTTTACGTGACGGTCAGCAGGCTCATCGAACGTAGAAGCAATTACTTCCGCTCTTACGCTGCGTGCCATATCGGTTACCTCCTCAGGACGCTCGTCGATGAGCAGGATCATGAGGTAAGCTTCCGGGTGATTATCTGCAATTGCGTTTGCAACTTCTTTCAGCAAAATTGTTTTACCGGTTTTCGGTTGCGCCACGATCAATCCACGCTGACCTTTTCCGATCGGTGTGAACATATCCATGATGCGCATGGACATATTTGTTTTTGATTTTCCGCTTCCGCAGAGATTGAATTTTTCTTTCGGAAAAAGTGGTGTTAAGAAATCGAACGGAACACGATCGCGAACAAATGCAGGATCACGGCCGCTGATCTTATCCACTTTTACCAATGGGAAATATTTTTCACCTTCTTTCGGCGGACGAATTGCACCTTTTACAGTGTCACCCGTTTTAAGTCCGAATAATTTAATCTGCGACTGAGAAACGTAAACATCATCAGGCGAATTCAGGTAATTATAATCAGAAGAGCGAAGGAAACCATAACCATCAGGCATAATTTCAAGCACACCTTCAGCAACTACAATATTGTCGAAGTTGTACATTTCTTCCATGCCCTGTTTTTGCTGAAAGGGCTGACGGTTGAAATCGCCTGCATTATTTTGATTCTGATTTTGGTTATTGTTTTGGTTGTTGTTTTGATTATTATTTTGATTCTGATTATTCTGCGGCTGATTAAATTGCTGGCGCTGCTGAAAATTCTGATTTTGATTTTGATTGAACGGCTGGCGTTGTGGTGGATTAGGATTAGGATTCGGTGCAGGAGCATTATTTTCTGCAGGCTTATTCGTTTCCGTTTTCGGCGCGTCGTTTTGAATGTCTTTTCCCATTTGTGCCTGGATAAAAGCAGGCGGCTGGTTGTAAGCAGGAGGAGCCGGTGGAGGAGGAGTGTTCTTATTGAACTGGTTCGGATTCGGGTTCGGCTTCTGAAAAGGCTTTTGCTGATTTTGCTGGTAGGGTTTCTGTGCCGGTGGACGATTTTGTGGCGCAGGAATGTTTACCGGGGTAGGTTTAGGAACGTCGTTGATAATTGCGCTCAGATCCGGATCAGGAAGCTTTACTTTTTCTTTTGGCTTTTCTGCTTCTGCTTCGGGCTTTTTTGTTTCTGCAGTTTCAAGATCGACGAAACGTGAATCTACTTTTGATTCTTCGTTAAATAATGCCGGTGTTTCTTCCGACTTTGGTTTTCGTCCTCTTTTTGGCTTTTCGCCCGAATCTTTTGGTGCATCTTTCGCTCCACTCATAGCCTGTTGGTCTAGAATTTTGTAAACTAGTTCCTGTTTTTTTAGTGTGTCAAACTTTGGAACGCTTAGCTCTTTTGCAATTTCACGGAGCTCTCCGACCAATTTGCTGTTGAGGTCAATAATGTCGTACATGTGATAAATTAGAAATGAATAAAAATTTTAGTTGTTCAGTTTTTAATAAAGGAATTGGAATGGGAACGTGGGGCAAGAGGAGGGAATAGAATTATTCCACGTTTTTAAATTGATTTATTTCTGCATACTGATTAAAAGAATGTTTTTTTGGGAATTGAAAACCCTGAAGAGGTTTTCCTGCACGAATACTAGGATGCAATAATACAAAGATTATTCCGATCCAACAGCTTTTGCCTCTTTTTTTTCATCTTTTTAAAGCAGAATCCGAAGGCTTTTTTTAATTAACCCTCAAAGGGTTCGAAACCCTTTGAGGGTTAATTAAAAAAATAGCCCGTCACTAGTAAACAGGAACTAAAAGTGTTTTGCCGGCTCATCGGGAATGGGTTTCTTTGTAGTCACAAACGAACTACTTATGATACAACGTAAACAAACCATTTTCCTTGCCTTCGTCGTTATTCTTTTTATCCTATTACTTTTTGTTCCTGTTTACGAAATTCATCCCGTCACAACCCTTGCCGGCCAGGTACAAGGCAAAATGCTTTTTATTCCGCTTTTATTAATTCCCATGATCCTTCTTGCGCTGGTTGCCATCATCACCATATTCATGTACAAAAACCGGCCGGTTCAAATGCGTATCTGCAGGTCCGGACTTATTATTTCTCTTATAATCTCTACTAACGCTGTCGTTTTTCCGCAGTTTTTCATCCACGGCATCCCGCGCGAAACAATTGGCATTGCTTCCGGCGCTTATTTTTTGCCTGTAATTGTTATCCTTTTTGCAGTGGCCGCTTATTTCATTAAAAAAGATGAAGATTTAGTAAAAGCAGCCGATCGTTTACGTTAATTAAAATTCCTGCTTATGATTCAGCGCACGCAATCTATTTTTTTTATTTTGATACTGGTGTTAGTAGTCACGTTGTGGTTTTTACCCATTTACAATATCACCCTCGTTAACGGCGAACAAAGCTTTATCACGTTCCGCAAATTGCCGCAGCTTAAAGTGCTTATGTCAAGCATTGCCATTATTCCTTTGCTTGCTATTGCGGCACTTTTCACTTACAAAAATCGCAAACGCCAGCTGCTCATTGCCTACACCGGACTGATTATTTCACTCACCTTATTTGTCCTTTGCCTTTCCTTTCCCGAAATTTTTTCAAATGGCCACGTGCTTATAATGGGCGGCAAGCCAATCGTCGATTACGGTATGGGAATTTATCTCATTGGTATATTACCCGTTTTGTTTTTCTTAGCCGTGCGCGCAATTCGTAAAGATGAACAGCTGGTGAGAGAGTCGGATCGGTTGAGGTAGGGTTTTTTCTTTGGGCATTTTCATTAGGTACGTTTAAGAAACGTATCTAATGAAAATATGCAGCCCTCACGCTTTTTTTTATTAGCAAATTACCGCATTAGCAGATTAGCACATTCTCATCTGCGTAAATCTGTGTAATCAGCGGCTCCCCAGTTCCACCACCTCCAAATCCTTAATCTCTTTTCCATCAATAGTAAAGCGCAGCATCGTCCGCTTCTGGTGAAATCCGCTTAGTCCAGCCGCACCCGGATTTAAATGCAGGCAATTATATTTCTTCTCGTATTTCACCAGCAGCATATGCGAATGCCCGCAAATAAAAATCTTCGGCGGATTTATTTTCATCACCTCTTTCACCGCCGCAACATATTTTTCAGGTCTTCCTGCAATATGCGTTATCATCACATCTACCTCTTCACAAAAAAAACGCAGCGTCTCCGGGTAACGAATTCGAATATCTTGTCCGTCAATATTTCCGTAAACTGCTTTAAAAGGTTTTATTTTCTCCAGCGCATCCGCCACTTTCACAATCCCTATATCACCCGCATGCCATATCTCATCGCAAGATGAACAAAATTCTAAAATGCGATCGTCAATGTAAGAATGAGTATCTGAAAGCAAAGCTATTTTTTTCATCACAAAAACAAAACAGGTAGTCAGTTGTCTGTAGAGACACGAAACCTCGCGTCCGTGCACAGTAATCGGTAATCAGTAATCAGTAATCAGTAATCGATAATCAGTAGTCTGTAATCAGTAATCAGGTCATTGTAATAATAGTACTATGTCGCTGCAGGAATACAAAGTTCCGTCTTTTTCGTAACGGTAAATAATTTCCCATCTGAAACTTTGCGTTTGATCGAAGTCATCGTTTCCTTTTCCGTTCCATCCTTTATCCAATTCAACACTCGAAAAAATTTCTACACTGTCTTTATTGTAAATCGAAAGATGATATTCAACCGGCAGCTTACCCGTAAAATCAGGCGCAAACTGGTCGCTCCATACTTCGCAAGACGGACAAAATGTTTTTTGAACCTTAACCGTCGGGTCGCAGGGAAGGGTGTCGGAAGAAAAATAAATTTGTTTTGCGTCTAAGGAGCAGGACAAAAGAAGCATAACAATTAAGGTCCGGAACATGGGAGCAGGGATATACTTGTAAGCCTGAGCAAGTATCGTTCCTTTTATCCAATAACAAATAATTTTATGTGTTAAATTCCTGAAATATATATTTATCTCATCATAACAAAGATGGCACCCCGATATGCATGTCTTTCATCATGTACATCATACCAAATCAGCTCTATTAAATAGGCGCCCATTTGCACGTAATTTTCGCCACGGTAATCATGGCTGCCGTCCCATCCCTGGTGGATGTCGTAAGAAGAATAAACCAATGCGCCCCAATAATCATAAATGCGCATTTCAAATTTATCTTCCCTGATCAAATAGCCGTAAACAAAAAATACATCATTGATCGCATCCCCATTCGGCGAAAACGCATTTGGCATAAACAAAACCGATTCATTATGAATGCAAACTGTTTGTGTAGTTGAATCTGCAACTCCATTTGTATCCTGCACCCAAAGTGTCACATCGTAACAGCCGGTATCACCAAAACAGAAATAAGGATACTGCAAATTGCTTTGATTACCCAATGCATCAAAAGTCCATGTATAAATTGCTTGTGTTGAATCTGTGCTGTTAAACTGAACGCAAGTCGAAGCCGCACCCTGCGGATTCCAGGTAAAAGAAGAAGGATTCTGCGACAGCAAACTTCCGTAACAGAGAATAAATAGCAGGAACAAATTTTTTTTCACGCGATAAATATAATGCAAACGGTCACCAACTTATCGCCGGTGACCGTTCGTGGTAAAAAATAATTTTTATCGTATCAGGCTCACGTGCCCGATAAGATTATGTTTATTTCCGAGCTGATCAACTGCTTTGACCTTCCAAACGTAAACATCTTCCTGGCAAAGATTCGTATGGCCCTGCACCATTCCATCCCAGCCTTTAGCAAGATCATCGGTGTAATAGATCATATTTCCCCAGCGGTCGAAGATCCACATTTCGAATTTGTCAGGATCAATTCCAACACCAACAGGAATAAATATTTCATTCGCACCATCGCCGTTCGGGGTAAATGCATTCGGAACAAACAGTGTAACATCCGGATCAATGCAAATTTCCTGCACAGTCGTAGCGGTACATCCGTTTACAGTTGCAACCATAAGCGTCACATCAAAACATCCCGGACCCGGATAAAGGAAGGATGGATCCTGCAACGAAGAAGCCGAATTATTCAGATCACCGAAGTTCCAGCTCCATGTTGCTGCGTTGGTTGATTGATCAGTAAAATAAATGGTCGGATTTAATTCTGTTGTCGGTTGCGGACTTGCTGTGAATGCTGCTACAGGATTCGGAAATACCTGTATGTAATTTGGCATTACGATCGTGCCGGTGCAGCCTGACGCAGTTGTTACTGTTAATGTAACAGGATATGTTCCCGGCACCTGATAACAATAACTTGGATTTTGTTGTGACGAAAGTGGCGAGCCATCACCGAAATCCCACGACCATTGAACAATTGTTCCTGAACCTACAGTTGAATTGTCAGTGAAGTTCACACAACGCGGCGCACATCCCTGCAATGAATCACCTGTAAGGATTGCAACAGGATTTGGATTCACAGTAACGGTAACTGTTGCGCTGTCGGCACATAAATTCGCATCGGTTACATACACCGTGTATGTGGTTGTTGCAGCCGGTGCAAGAATATTCGTAGCTCCCGGTAATGGTCCGGGCATCCACATATAATTATAACCCGGTGTTCCGCCTGCTGCAGTTCCGGTAAGCGTCGAACTTTGTCCGGCACAAATTGCGCCCGGTGTTGCTGTTGCCCCGATTGTAAGATCCGTAGGTTCGGCGATCGTAATGTTTACTGTTGATGTACAACCTGCGGAATCGGTAACAACAATGCTGCAAGGACCCGCAACAAGGCCTGTTGCTGTATTTGTTGTGCTTGGCGAACATGACCACGCATAGGTGATTGTTCCTGTGCCGCCACTAGTAGTTACGGAAGCAGTTCCGTTATTTCCACCGAAGCAGGAAACAGGAGTAATAGTTCCCGCAGAAGCAACAACACCCGGAATATTATTGATGGTTACATTCGCTGTATCATCGCAACCATTTGCATCCGTTACCACAACGTAATAAGAACCGGAAACAACGTTAGTCAGATTTGCGCCGGGCGTTGCAGGAGCGTACCATACAGGTGTAAGTGTTCCTGTACCACCTGAGAATACGCTGGAAGCAGAACCATCTGCAAAGCTGCAGTGTGCATCCACTGTTGAAGTTGTAATCGAAATGTCCGTTGGTTCAGTTACGGTTGCGCTGGATGTTGCTGTGCAGCCGTTAAAATCGGTCACAGTCACATTATACGTTCCTGCACAGATATTATTACAGCTGGCTCCCGTACAACCCGAACTCCATGCAAATGTATAGTTTGGTGTTCCGCCATTCGGGATTGCAACAACCTGTCCATCACAAATTCCGAAACACGTTACGTTAAATCCGGCTGAAGCAACGGTGAGCTGTGTTGGTTCTGTGATTGTAAATGTTTGTGTTAATGTACAACCATTAAAATCGGTTACCAGGCAAGAATAGTTTCCTGCACATAGGCCGGTTTCCGTTGCATTTGTCCCACCGCTCGACCATAAATAAGTATAACCGGGAGTTCCGCCTGTCACTGCAACCGTAGCGCTGCCGTTACAAACACCGAAACAAACCAGGTCAACTTGTGAAGGCGTGATAGCTAATGCCGGTGGTTCTGTGATCAATACTGTTGCAGAGGCGATACATCCGTTGGCATCTGTAACTGTACAAGTATAAACGCCCGGGCAAAGACCTGTTGCTGTAGTCCCGGTCCCGCCGTTTGGTGTCCACGCATACGTGTAAGGTGCAGTACCACCCGAAGTGCTGACGGTAGCTGTTCCATCACATGCGCCGTTACAGGTTACATCAGTAAATCCGGTTACCACAATTGTTGGCGAACCCGAATTCGGAACTGTTACAGTAACAGTGAGTGTGCATCCATTGAAGTCGATGATATCACACGTGTAAGCTCCTGCGAGTAAATTGGTCGCAGTAGGTGTTGTTTGACCTGATGGTGTCCACAAATAAGAATAAGGAGCTGTACCACCCGATGGAGTAGCTGTAGCAGATCCATTTGCATTTCCACAGGTTGCGCTTACGAATGAAGTGGTTGCAGTAAGTGCTGCCGGTTGTGTGATCAAAACAGTTTGTGTGATTGTACAGCCATTTGCATCAGTGATCAGGCAGGTAAACGTTCCTGCACACAGGGCAGAAGCAGTAGGGCCGGTTCCGCCACTTGGGCTCCACAAGTAGCTGTATGGAGGAGTTCCGCCACCCACTGTTACAGTTGCTGTTCCATTGCATCCACCATTGCAGCTTACGTTTGTTTGTACAGCAGTAACGGTTAGTGCAGGTGGTTGTGTAATCGTGAACGATTGTGTAATGGTACAACCTGCGGGTGAACTAATGAGACAGGTGTAATTTCCTGCACACAATCCACTTGCTGTTGCGCCCGTTCCACCGCTCGGCGACCATAAATAGGTGTACGTTCCTGTACCACCCGAAGCAACGACAGTTGCACTTCCGGTACATGCAGCATTACATAATATGTTCACTTGCGATTGAGTAGCAGTGATTGCAGGTGGTTCAGTAATTAATACGGTAGCGGTTGCTGTACATCCTGAAGCATCCGTGACGGTGCAGGTGTAATTTCCCGGACAAAGGTTTGTTGCTGTTGTTCCCGTTCCACCGCTTGGTGTCCATACATACGTGTAAGGAGCAGTTCCCCCAGCTGTGCTGACTGTTGCAGTTCCGTTACACGCTCCGTTGCAGGTAACATTAGTAGAGCTTGTAACAGTTAAGGTAGGTGAGCCTGCGTTTGTAACAGTAACCGTAACGGTAAGTACACACCCATTATTATCGGTGATGGTACAGTTGTAAGTTCCTGCTAATAAATTGGTCGCTGTTGGTGTTGTTTGGCCCGTTGGTGACCATAAGTATTGATAGAGAGGAACGCCGCCTGAAACGTTTACTGTTGCTGAACCATTTGAGTTTCCACATGTTGCGCTTACGAATGATGTTGTTGCGGTAAGGGCTGGTGGTTGTGTGATTGTGACTGTTTGTGTTCCTGTACAACCTCCGGCATCTGTTGCAGTACATATGTAAACACCAGCGCACAAACCTGTTGCTGTATTGGTTGCTCCAGCGGTTGTATTTGCCACTGCAGGAGACCACACGAATGTATAAGGAGCGGTTCCGCCGCTTGCTGTTACGACTGCGGAGCCATTACATCCACCATTACATGAAACGTTTGTTTGCGAAGTATTGTTGAGCGTAATTGATCCACCTGCAGCAGGGACGGTTACTGTTGCCGTTGCTGTTCCGCAAGTGGAAGTCACTGTTACCGTATAGGTTCCGGCACAAAGTCCGGTTGCGGTTTGGCCGGTTTGTACCGGTACAGTGTTCCAGCTGTAGGTATAAGTTCCGGCCGGAGTAGGAGTCACCGTGGCCGTTCCATTACAAGCGGAACAGGAAGCCGGTGTGGCGCTTGTGGCTAAAGAGAGTGCAGAAGGTGTGCAGGCAACACATGTGGTTCTATAATACAACCCGGCAACGCATAGATTAAAGCAGTCACCGCCCGTATTCACATTAAAGGCGGATGTCGTTTGCCCGGCCGTGACCGTCGTGGCGACTTGAAGATAATCCCACCAGTTCCATTGCAAGGGTGCCGGTGTTCCGTTGGCAGACCATGATGTTGGGTTAAATTGAATATCACCCACACAGAAAAATGCCTGCGCACCGGTTGTTGGTCCGCATACTGCAGGGAAATTCATTACGTGATTCGCTACACCACCATTGACGATCATCGCACCATCGTCAATGATAATTGTTCCGCGGTACGTTTGTGTCGGATCACTCCAGATTACAATCAGTGTTGCTCCGTCCATATCATTCCCGGAAGTTGGCGGATTGGTGAGAATACCACTAATGTTATATGTTCCATTTCCTCCGATCGTGGGAGTTACATCAGCACGGTAGGTATATGAACCAGCATAGCTCCAGCATTTATCCGGCCCCTGACCAACAATGGCCATCGGATAATTTCCTGTTCCAAAAGGCCCGTTAATGGTTGCGGTCTGAGCCATTCCATCACCCGAACCTTCGGCCCATAAATAAGCTTTTTCAATAACTGCGCAGGTAGGAATCCCTGAAATTACAAATGGTGCTGGCTGAGGAACCCCGATAGGTGTAAAACGCTGCCCGAGACGTTGTGATGCTGAAGAGAAATTTAATCCGCAGGCTGTTTGCGAATAAATATTTCCCAGCGTTCCATTTCCATTTTGGGGCGTTGGATTAGGTCCGTGTATGGCGGTTTGTGTAGATGAATTCGCAGTATAACCACAAGCGCCCGGGACACCCGGAGCATTTACATTTTGTGATGCAGCTTGCTGGGCAAATGAAAATGCCGGCAATACTAACAGCACAAATAATATGAACTGGCGTAAAGATGGCCTCATATAATTCGTATTAAGATGAAATGGTGGTGGTAGTGGTGGTGGTTGGTTAACGCAATTTATGTTAACGTGACCTGAATTCCTAATATTTCGATCAAACCTGCTTTCTAAAGGTTAAAGCATAAAAAAAGAGAGCTAAAAATTAATTCAGCTCTCTTCTTTATGATTTTATAGTTGCTTAGTGGATCATTGTCACATGGCCAATGTATGTATGCTTTCCACCGTTCTGATCTCCTACTTTTATTTTCCAGACATACACATCCTGCTGACTTACATCAGTCTGCCCATCAACTGCACCGTTCCATCCCTGGTAAAGATCGGTGCCATGGAAAACAAGATTTCCCCAACGGTCGAAGATCCACATTTCAAACTGATCAGGATCAAGCCCAAGACCTTTTGGAGCGAAGATGTCATTTATGCCATCTCCGTCAGGAGTAAATGCATTCGGAACATAGATCGAAACATCAGGATCTATGCAAATAAGCATTGAGGTAACATCCACACAATTATTTGACGAGGTAGCAGTGAGCACAACATCATAACATCCTGCCGATCCATACGTGTAAGATGGATGCTGAAGTGTAGATGAACCTTGTGTTGAATCTGCAAATTCCCAATTCCATGAACTTGAATTCGTAGAAGTGTTTGTGAAATAAATTGTCGGATTCAATTCTGTTGTTGGTTGCGGGCTTGCTGTGAACGACGCTACAGGTGTCGGATAAACAGTGATATAATTTGTCATTGTAATTGTGCTTGAGCAGCCTGATGCAGTAGTAACAGTAAGGATCACTGTGTATATGTTGGAAAACAAATAACAATGCGTTGGATTTTGTTGATTCGAAGGATTAGAACCATCACCGAAATCCCATAACCATTGTGTGATCGATCCTGCAGATACTGTTGAAAGATCTGAGAAGTTCACACAAAGCGGACCGCAACCGGCAAGTAAATCGCCTGATAGGGCAGCCACCGGATTTGGATTGACTGTCAAATTGAGCACGGTGCTGTCGATGCAGCTGTTTCCATCGATAATTGTAACTGTACACGGACCTGAAGTTGTTGGTCCATAGCTTAATGATGCGCCAGTTAAATTCATCGGTGTCCAGACATAGGAATAACCAGGTGTTCCGCCGGCTCCTGTTGCAGTCAGTTGAATCGGCTGGCCGGCACAAACTATAGGCGGTACCGCTGTTGCAGTTACCGAAAGTTGTGTAGGTTGCGTGATCGTGAAAGTTACTGTTGAAGTACAACCTGATGCATCTGTAATAACAACAGAACAAGGTCCTGCTGTTAATCCTGTTGCTGTGTTTGTGGTGCTTGGTGAACAATTCCAAACGTAGGTGTAGGGGCCTGTTCCACCGCTTGCATTTACAACTGCAGTACCATCATTTCCACCGAAACAGGAAACAGGGGTGATCGTTCCTGCTGTTCCTACAACACCCGGAAGGTTATTAATCGTAACACTTACAGAGTCATCACAACCATTTGCATCGGTTACAACAACGAAATAATTTCCTGCAGGAATATTATTCATGTTTGGTCCTGGTGTTGAGGGATTATACCAAACAGGAGTTAATGTTCCTGTTCCACCCGCGAAAGTTGCCGAAGCTGATCCGTCTGCAAGATTACAATGTGCATCAACTGTTGATGTTGTAATTGAAATATCAGTTGGTTCTGTTACTGTTGCTGTTGAAGTTGCAACACAGCCATTCGCATCTGTTACTGTAATTGCATATGTTCCTGCACAAACGTTATTGCAGCTCGGAGTGATGCAGCCGGAACTCCACGAGAAAGAGTAATTCGCTGTTCCACCTGATGGGATCGCAACAACCTGCCCGTCGCACACAGCGAAACAGGTGACATTAAATCCGGCAGAAGAAACAGTTAATGGTGTTGGTTCAGTTATAAGGAATGTTTGTGTTAATATACAACCATTTGCATCGGTTACTTCACAAGTATAATTTCCGGCGCAAAGATTTGTTGCTGTTGCATTCGTGCCTCCGTTTGGTAACCAGTTGTAAGTATAACCCGGTGTGCCGCCTGATACATTCACCGTTGCAGTTCCGTCACAAACACCATTGCAGCTTACATCTGTTTGTGAAGGAGTAATTGCAATTACAGGTGGTTCTGTAATGATGATTGAAAAAGTAGTGGTACAATTGTTCGCATCAGAAATGTTGGCGGTATAAACACCCGGACATAATCCTGATGCAGTGGTGGCGTTACCACCGGAGGGCGACCATGTTGTGGTATAAGGTCCGGTTCCGTTAGAAATAGTAATGGATATAAATCCGTCACACGCACCGTTACATCCTACGTCACCATAAATTGAAAGCGAAGCAGTTGGTGAAGTTGCGCCAGGCACAGTTACGTTTTCCGCGAAGGTGCAGCCATTCGCATCAGTGATGATGCAGCTGTATGGACCGCTTAAAATGTTTGTTGCTGTTTGTGTGGTTTGTACCGGTGTTGTATTCCAGGCGTAAGTATACGGACCAACACCGCCGGATGGATTTACAGTGGCAGACCCATTCGGATTGCCACACGTGGATTGTGTGGTTGAGTTTGTGGCAGAAATAACAGTCGGTTGGTTGATCGTGACGGTTTGTGTTCCCGTACAACCTGCGGCATCTGTTGTTGTGACGACATAATTCCCTGCGCAGAGACTTGTTGCTGTATTGGAATTCCCTGTAGTTGTGTTGGGTGCTGCTGGCGCCCATGCGAATGTGTAGGGAGCAGTTCCGCCGCTTGAATTCACTGTTGCAGTGCCATTACATTGTCCGTTACAAAGCGCATCGGTGGTATTGGTAGTTGCTACAGTAATGCTTCCGCCTAAAGTTGGAACGGTAACAACGGCAGTTTGTGTTCCGCAAGCTGTTACGGTTACAGTGTAAGTTCCAGGACAAAGCCCGGTGGCCGTTGAGCCGGTTTGTACAGGTATGGTAT